>JAFLUT010000021.1 GCA_022508665.1 Prevotellaceae bacterium
TGTCACGGCTGACTATTGTAATCGTGAACGGCAGGGAGTTTCAGAGGTCAGCCGTAGTCATTGTGAACACAAAACAAGCAATACCGCACACAATAAACTGGATGTATTCTTATGTGTGTCCTCTGAAGTCCTTATGCACATATTGCTGTGGAAGCACATTCTCCTAATCGTCACTATTGTGTACATAAACATAGAGTATATTTCTTATAAAATGTTTTATATTACCCCATTAAACGGTTTTTTTTCATAAAAGAGAAAAAAAAAAGACTTTTAACATATAACATATCTTAAAAGTGCGTAACTTTGCAACGGTTTTGAAAGCAAATTGAACGTTTAACAAATTAAAAGCAAAAAAAAGGAAAATTATGAAGAAGTTGGTTTTCGCAGCAGTTGCTGCAATCGCTCTCACAGCATCTGTTTCATTCGTTAGCTGCAACAACAGCGTAAACGTAGCTGCTGACTCTACAGCATGTGACTCTGTTTGCTGCGACACTATGTACGAAGTAGTTGACACAGTTGTTGCTGACACAGTTGCTGCTGACACTCTCTAATCGTCAGTAAAGAGCAAGAAAACACTTTTCGGATTTACATAATCCGTAAGGGAAACGAAACCTGCAAGACATCGTCTCGCAGGCTTTTTTATGGCTTGCCGCCACCCCATCCCTAATTCCTTTGCCCCGACATTCAGACACAAACAACAAAAATAGACCTCCACTATTTGCCTCCAAATCGGTATGCCCCATACCACATATACCAGTCTGCCCCATACCGCAAAGGCGGTATGGGGCAGACTGATTTTATAGACAATAGTTTCTTCCTAATCCTACGATGCCATGCTGATTCCTCTCTCCATTGCCATGTGGCGAAGATTCAGAATGGCATATCGCATACGGCCCAATGCCGTGTTGATGCTGCAATTCGTCTTTTCAGCAATCTCCTTAAACGAGAGTTCGTCATACACACGCATCATCAGCACCTCTCGCTGGCTGTCGGGCAGTTTCTCAATCAGCCCTTTCACCTCCTTCAAAGTCTGCTGGTCAATCATCTCCTGCTCGCGGTTATCGTTCACGGCGATGTCGGCATTATTGAACAGGTCAACTTCAGAAGAGTCGTTTGAGATAATCCTTTCTGCTGGAGAAGTACGGTAGTGGTCGATGAGGTGGTTATGCACAATACGCATCAGCCACGATGCGAACTTTCCATTTTCGGCATACTGACCGTTCTTGATACGTACAACAATCTTAATGAAGACATCCTGAAAGAGGTCTTCAGCAAGTTCTTGATTTTTTACTGAGTAAAGGAGATAGGAAAAAACCTTCTTCTCATATCGCTTCAACAATGTGTCGAAAGCGCTGTTATTGCCTTCTGTATAAAGACGAACCAACACCTCGTCGGCGAGTTCATGCAATTTCTTCATTATGCTTCTTTTTTTTGTTTAGCGTAATGTTTCTTCTATAGGCAATCTGTTTTTTGAGAGTTATTATCAGGTTTTCGTATTGTTTCTGTTGCAAAGTAACATATTTTATTTTGAAAAAACAAATAATCTACATAAAAATTGCATCTTCTTCTATTTTAAGTCCTCTAAGCAGGTCGCCGACAGCCATCCTTTTCTTCCCCTCTATCTGCAAGGTCTTAATGTTGAGGATACCGTCGGATGTTGTTGCTTTGAGGTATGTTTTGCCATCCGAAACAATTGTTCCGGGATGTGATTTAGCCATGCAGGCTTCGTTTGCTTTCTCGCATGAATGGTTGCCGTTATCACTCAATGCTTCCTTTGTTGCCTCATAGATTTTCACGGATTTGCCGTCGAGGGTTGTCCATGCGGCAGGGTAGGGGCTGAGACCGCGGATGAAGTCGTAGATTTGCTTTGTTGGGCTGTTCCAATTGATGCGGCAGGTGTCGCGGAATATCTTGGGGGCTGGTGTGGGGGAGACACCTTCTATCTGGTCTTGCGGGATGGGGGTGACTGTGCCAGCGAGGATTTTGTCGATGGTCTCGGTGACGAGTTCGCCGCTCAGTTTCATCAGTTTGTCATGCACTATTTCTACGTTGTCGGTGTCGGCGATGGGGATGCGTACTTGCTGAATGATGTCGCCTGTGTCGATTTCGTGCTTGAGGAAAAATGTTGTGATGCCTGTCTCGGTTTCTCCGTTGATGACCGCCCAGTTGATGGGTGCTGCTCCGCGGTATTTGGGCAGGAGGCTGGCGTGGGCGTTGAATGTACCGAGAGGTGGCATGCTCCATACGATTTCGGGGAGCATGCGGAAGGCGACAACGACCTGCAGGTCTGCGTTGAGTTGGCGAAGTTCGGAGATGAATTCGGGGTCTTTTAGACTGATGGGCTGAAGCACTTTCAATCCTTGTTCAACGGCGTATTGCTTGACTGGGCTTGGTTGAAGCACGCTGCCGTGTCGCCCCATCGGTTTATCGGGCATGGTTACTACGGCTACTACGTTGTAGCCACCTTCTACTAATGCTCTGAGGCTCTCGACGGCGAAGTCGGGAGTACCCATGTATATGATTTTGAGGTCTTTCTTTGTCATTTATTCTTGGCTGAATTTTCTGAGTGTGTCTCTGTAACTCTTGAAGAGTCCTGAGCGTGAGATGAAACCGATGTACTTCCGTTCCTCGTCAACGACTGGCAGATTCCATGCTCCTGTATCCTCAAATTTTGCGGCTGCGACATTAAGGGAATCGTTGATGCTTAGCACGGCAGGAGGGTCTATCATAAACATTCCTGCGGTGTATTTGTGGTAGAGTTCGGGACGGAACATATACAATCTGACGGAATCGAGAGGCACAACGCCCAGCAGTCTGCCGCTTGGGTCGAGGACGGGGAAAAGGTTGCGGTGTGCTTTGGATATGGTCATAACAAACTCACGCAGAGGCATGTCGGGAGTTACTGTCTTGAAGTTCTTTTCTATGACCGACTCGAGGTTGAGCAGCGTGAGTATGGCGCTGTCCTTGTTGTGGGTTATCAGTTGTCCACGGCGTGCCAAACGCATAGCGTAAATGCTGTGAGGTTCAAAGACTTGGATGGTGAGATATGAGACTGCTGAAACAATCATGAGAGGCACGAAGAGGTCGTAGCCTCCTGTCAGTTCGGCTATGAGGAATATGCCTGTGAGAGGGGCGTGCATCACTCCCGACATAAGCCCTGCCATGCCGTAAAGACCGCAGTTTTGCGGCGATAGGGAGAATGTGTGTGTGTGCGACAGACCGAAAACGTTGTTCCAGATGTTGGCGAAAAGAAACCCTGCTATACATCCGAGGAAAAGGCTTGGAGCGAATGTTCCACCGCAACCGCCACCGCCGTTTGTCGCCGTGGTGGCAAAAACCTTGAGGAACAATACTAAGCCGAGGTAAATGAGCAGTTGGTTTGTGTCGCTGCCATAGAAAAGGGTGTTGTGCGTGATGTCCTGCGATGAGGCGTTGTTTATTAACTGGTTGATTACGTCATAGCCTTCGCCGTACATGGCTGGGAAGAAATATATCAGCACACCTAACACGACTGCTCCGAGGAGGAATTTATATCGTTTCTTTTTCAGCCGTGCAAACACTCCTTCAAACCAGTTCATTGTGCGTGTGAAATAAAGGCTGACAAGACCGCATGCTATTCCCAACACAATGCAGCCGGGGATGATGTCGATGGTGAATGCTTTGCTGAGATTGAAATCGAACTGCGGCGATGTGCCATAGAATGCATAGGACACGCAGACGGATGTGATGCTCGTTATGAGCAACGGAAGTAACGATGAAAAACTGAGGTCGAGCATCAGCACCTCAAGCACGAAAACGAGTCCTGCAATGGGTGCTTTGAACACTCCCGACACTGCACCTGCCGCACCGCATCCGACCAAAAGGGTCATCATATTCGGCGGCAGATGAAAGCGTTTGCCAAAAGCCGAACCCCATGCCGCACCAGTCAGCACAATAGGAGCCTCTGCACCCACAGAACCTCCGAAACCGATGGTGATGGCACTCGCGATGATGCTTGACCAGCGGTTGTGCGACTTTATGCGGCTTCGTCCTCTTGACATGGCATAAAGGATTTTCGTCACACCGTGGCTTATGTCCGCCCTCACTATATACTTCACGAAAAGCATCGAAAGAAGGATGCCGACAGCGGGAAACACAAGGTAGAGTAGATTCATGTTTTCCACGGCAAAGCCCGATGTCAGCAGGTGCTTTATCTCCTCAATCAGAGTCTTCAGAACGAAAGCCGTCAATCCAGTGCATATACCGACCACAAGGCTAATCATCATCACGACTTGCCTTTCCGTATGGCCACCTTTTATCCACTCAGTGATGGTGTTGCTCAGTTTTATTTCCTTTCGTCTGAAACTCCTGATGTTCATCTTTTTACTCTCTTATGATGGTGAATTGCCCTGTGCTGCTCATCTTTATGATGCTGCTTGGCTTGTGCTTCTCTCGGCTCTGACGGCTATACTTCACGACATAGTCAACGGCATTCTTTATCTCGTCGCTTATTTCGTCAAATGTCCGTGGTGTAGGCTCTCCGCTGATGTTAGCACTGGTGCTTACTATGGCTTTTTGAAAACGGAAACAGAGTTCCTTGCTAAACTCTTCTTTCGTTATTCGCAGCCCTGCGCTGCCGTCCTCTGCCAACAGGTTTGGGGCAAGACCTGTCACATTGTCGAAGATAACCGTGAGAGGCTTTTCGCTCAGTTCTATCATATCCCATGTGACATCTGCCACATTGCGGACATAGCGTTGCAAACGCACATCGCTGTCAACCAAACAGATGAGTGCCTTGCTGTCCTCCCTTTTCTTTATCTCATACACTTTCTTCACCGCCTCGGGATTTGTGGCATCGCACCCTATGCCCCACACCGTGTCGGTAGGGTAGAGGATTACTCCGCCAGCCTTCATCACTTCAATCGCTTTCTTTACTTCGTCTTGTAACATATTTCTCCTCTTATATATATAAATAATGTGTAAAGACCTTAAAATTCGCTTGTGAAATGGAACTTTATATGTTTGAAATCCTGTTGTGCCATCTGCAACACATAGTTTGAGTCGGCAAGGAACACGTCACGCCCCTCTTTGTCTTTCGCCATATACTGATATTTGCGTTTCTTGAAAGCCTCCAACTCTGCCTCGTCATCGCTCTCCACCCAGCAAGCCTTATACAGGCTGACAGGCTCCCAGCGGCACTTGGCATTATACTCGTTTTCAAGGCGATATTGTATGACCTCAAACTGCAATTGCCCCACCGTGCCGATAATCTTTCGGTTGTTGAACTGATTGACAAACAACTGCGCCACACCCTCGTCCATCAGTTGATTGATGCCCTTCTCCAACTGCTTCGTCTTCATCGGGTCAGCATTTTCGATATACTTGAACATTTCAGGCGAGAAACTTGGCAAGCCCTTGAAGTGCAACTGCTCGCCCTCCGTCAGCGTGTCGCCAATCTTGAAGATGCCATTGTCTGGCAGACCTACAATGTCCCCCGGATATGCCTCGTCAATCGTGCTTTTCCTCTGTGCCATAAACTGCGTAGGGCTGGAAAAACGCACAGTCTTTCCATTACGCACATGAAGGTAAGGCGCATTCCTCACGAACTTGCCCGAGCATACCTTGCAGAAAGCGGTGCATGAACGGTGGTTCGGGTCGATATTAGCAGTGATTTTGAAAATAAAGCCAGTAAACTTAGGCTCTTCTGGTTGCACCATACGTTCCTCAGCAGTTGTCGGGCGTGGGTTAGGAGCAATCTCAACGAAACAGTCCAGCAGTTCCTGCACACCAAAATTGTTGAGTGCCGAACCGAAGAACACAGGAGCAACCTCCGCTTCAAGATATGTGTTTACGTCAAACTCGTCATACACCCCAGCCACCATTTCAAGGTCTTCACGCAGTTTCTCCGCATCCTCTTCGCCCACACGCTCGTCCAGTTCCGACGAGTTTATGTCCACGTTCACCTTCTCCGTAACCATCTGCTTGTTAGGCGTGAAGAGGTTAAGGTTCTGCTCATAGATGTTATACACGCCCTTGAACTTTGCCCCCTGATTGATAGGCCATGAGAGCGGGCGCACCTTTATTTGCAGTTCACTTTCCACCTCGTCCAAAAGGTCAAACGGGTCTTTGCCCTCGCGGTCCATCTTGTTTATGAACACTATCACAGGCGTTTTCCTCATGCGGCACACCGTCATCAGTTTGCGTGTCTGTGCCTCCACACCTTTCGCTCCGTCAATGACGATGATGGCAGAATCTACCGCCGTCAATGTGCGGAATGTGTCCTCAGCAAAGTCTTGGTGACCCGGCGTGTCAAGGATATTCACCTTGTATGGCTGCTGTGAAGGCTCTGCATTGGGTGGCAGATAGTCAAACTCCATCACCGATGTGCTGACCGAGATACCACGCTGCTTCTCAATCTCCATCCAGTCGCTCGTGGCAGTCTTCTTTATCTTATTGCTCTTCACCGCACCAGCCACCTGTATCTGACCGCCGAACAGCAGCAGTTTCTCCGTCAATGTTGTCTTACCAGCGTCAGGGTGCGAGATAATAGCAAATGTTCTTCTTCTTTCTATTTCGTTCATTGTCAATCAAAAAAATCGGGAAACAAATAGAGACAAAGTGTATTAAGAAACTACTGTTGCAGTTTCTCGATGCACTCTCTCAAACTCTCCTCCCAATAAGGTATTTCTATATTATATGTGTTCTTTATCTTTGTCTTGTCAAGCACAGAATAGTGCGGACGAGCGGCAGGGGTTGGGTACTCTGCTGTGTGCAACGGACGAACCTTGCAACCGCTTATGCCTGCAATTCGATGTATCGCCTTCGTGAAGTCATACCATGAGATTACGCCCTCGTTAGAGAAATGATAAATGCCCGGCACAATGCCCTGATTTATAGCGGCAAAGATAGCCACAGCGAGGTCGCGTGCGTATGTAGGAGTGCCTACTTGGTCGAAAATTACTCCCAGTTCAGGCTTCTCCTTACCCAATTTAATCATCGTCTTCACAAAGTTATTGCCGAATGTAGAGTACAACCATGCAGTACGGATGATGATGTATTTCTCACATCCAGCCTTCACGCTTTCCTCGCCAGCCAACTTCGTCCGTCCATACACAGAGTTAGGACACGTTTGCTGTTCTTCCGTCACAGGGCGATGACTTGTGCCGTCAAACACATAGTCGGTGCTGACCTGCACGATGCTTCCTCCACGCTTCCCTACCGCCTTTGCCAAATATCCCGGAGCGATATTGTTCAGCAGATTTGCCATATCCTCGCTACTTTCAGCCTTGTCCACAGCCGTGAACGCTGCACAGTTTACGATGCAGTCGATATTATTCTTCTCCACGAAAGCCTCCACTTCCGCCTCATTCGTTATGTCGAGTTTTTGAGCGATAGAACCCTCTGGTATCACTACATCTGTGAAAAAATACTCGTGCTGTCCGTTCTCCTTTGCCAGCAACTGCATCTCGTTTCCGAGTTGCCCATTGCATCCTGTAACCAATATATTCATATCATTCTAAACATTTACAAATCCAAATCTCCTGCCTTGTCCTTTTTATAATATTCGCTAAGCATCCCGATGAACTTTGCTATATGGTCGATGGCTATTGCCGTCTCGGCAGAAATCTCTTTCCTCTGTGCCCTCAACAGCATCACCCCATACAGAGCGTCAAAGCAATTCTCTATCTCGCCCTTGTCGTGGCTTTCTCCCTTGCTTCGCAACTCCACAATGAATGGCAACGCTTTGTAATATGCCGCAGAATAGAAAGGTTGCTTGCTCGACTTAAGCAATTGCTGATGCAGGTCGGTCAACATTATCAACACATTCTTGTTCACTTGCAGATGCCCCTGCTCTGTCACCCACTCTTCACGCATCATCTGTATGAGACTCTCGTACCATTCTTTCAATGCCTTGCTTTTCTCTTCGTCAAGTCCAAACAGCGGAATATATTCAGTCGCAATGCGTTCAGCGTCAAGTCTGTAGGCACGCATCGTGTCCTCCACCTGCCACATGTACAGCAGATATTCCGATATATTTTTTGTTCTTAATTGCTCCGCTATATACATATTATAATATTTACTCAACTATTTGAGGTGTCGGGTCATCGCTAAATGGTATGTAATGGAATGTGTGTCCCGTCAGTGCATACACAATCATCAATGAACTTACCACCATAACCACAATGCCTATGACCCTATTTATCCACCATACAACCTTATGACTGAACTTAGCCCTTGCCTTATCCACAAGCCACGTCAATGCAAACCACCAACACAGCGCTCCTGCCACAATCGACAGATAGCCCATCAACTGCGTGAACCAATTATCCACAAGAATGAACGTGAACTGACCAAACAGGGCGACAAACAGCAGTATAATCAAAGGGTTAGACACCGTTATTGCAAATCCCGATATAATAAAACCTGTCAACTTGTGCTTTGTCTCTATTGGCGTTTCCTCATCCACAACCTTGTGCTTAGGTATGCTACGGAACGTATATATTCCGAAAGCGAACAACAACAAACTGCCAACGAGTTTTATCCACAACGCAATGATAGGGTTCTCAATGATGTCCACCACCAGATACATAAAATATCCAGTGATGACAGCATACAGAATATCGCTGATACTCGCCCCAATGCCCGTGGCAAACCCTTCCCATCGCCCCTTGTTCAGAGTGCGCTGAATGGTCAGAATGCCGACAGGTCCCATAGGTGCCGATGCCAGCACACCAATGATAAACCCCTTCATAATTTCCTCAAACACACCCACATTCTGCATCCATTCTTGGAAGTTCAGTACAGGCATCTGAGGTATCGATTGTAATATCATATTGTTCTATATATACCTTTGATGTGCAAAGGTACGCATTTTTTTCGAAATGGGCAATTATCGTGTAAATTCGCCAGAAGCGGGCATCCTCTTTGTCTGTTGTTTCTTTGTCTGTTTTAATACCTGCCGTTACTATCAAAATCGGTGTGAGTCACACCGCCTTCGAGGTCTGAGTCACACCTCGGAATCGATGTGACTCAGACCGATTTAAGGGATGCGTGCAGACGTTTTATTTGACGTGCTTTGTCACTTAATTGTCTCCAGCCACGCACTCAAATCGGCAAGCATTTCGTTGTGGTATTTGAAGTTCTCTCGGCATCCCCAGCCGTGACCGCCAGAAGGATAGATGTGCATTGCGGCTTTGATGCCGTGCCGTTTCAAGGCGAGGTAGTAGTTAACGCTATTTTGCGAGGGAACAACTCGGTCGTCGTCGCTCAGCAACATTATGGCAGGTGGAGTGTTGGCGGTCACTTGCTTCTCGTTGCTGTAAAGGTCGACCATTTCTTGGGGTGCATTTTCGCCAATGAGTCCATGGCGACTACCTTTGTGGGTGTATTTGTAGTCGAATGTTACCACGGGGTAGAAAAGAATTTGGAAGGCAGGGGCGGTAAGCGTGTCGCTGTGGGTGGCAACGGTTGTTGCAAGATGTCCACCTGCTGACGAACCCATGATGCCCACTTTCTTGGGGTTGATATTCCATTTCTCGGCGTTCTCTCTTACCACACGCAGCGCCTCTTTGGCATCGCTGATTGGCACGTCGGTATTGGCATGAGGCATACGATATTTAAGGACTATTAAGGCTATGCCTCTATCGTTGAAGAACGACGCCCAGTCATATCCCTCATGGTCGGTGGCGAGGTGGCTGTAACCGCCTCCGGGGCAGCACACTACGGCTCTGCCTGTTGCCTTGTTCGCATCGGGAAGGAAGACACGGATTGAGGGCTTGAAGTTCTGCTTCGCATCGTCGTATGGTTGTGTTTTGTCAATGCCGTTGCTGTTGGGCAGCCCATCTTGCCAAAGGTCAATGTCGAATGGCTGTTGCTGTGCGTGTACGCCAAGCACACCTATCGTGCCGAGCAGGAAAGCGAGTAGTTTTTTCATAATGAGTAGTTTTGTAGGTTTAAGATTGTGCAAAAATAGTCATTTCTGTTGAAAATAGGTGTCTTTTCAGAAAGTTTTTGTATATTTGCAAATATAATCTTTTAATACCTAAATAATATGGATATTCAGAAACCATACGTGATTGGTGTTGACCTCGGAGGTACTAACACCGTTTTTGGGATTGTTGACGCTCGTGGACAGATTGCAGCGGAGAACTCTATCAAGACGCAGGCATACAAGACTGCGGAGGACTTTGTGGAGGCTTGTGCGGAATGTCTGAAACCTCTCATCGCTCAGATTGGGGGCATTGAGAAGGTGGCAGGCATGGGCATTGGTGCGCCCAACGGCAACTACTACCGAGGCTCTATCGAGTTTGCCCCTAACATCAGTTGGGCACACGAAGGCGTTGTGCCTCTCGCAAAGATGCTGTCCGACCAACTTGACGGGCTGCCAGTGCGTCTGACCAACGATGCCAACGCTGCTGCAATGGGCGAAATGGCGTATGGCGCTGCTCGTGGAATGAAGAATTTTATCGTTATCACGCTTGGCACGGGTGTTGGCTCGGGTATCGTTGTGAATGGCCAACTCCTTTACGGACATGATGGATTTGCTGGCGAACTGGGGCATGTGACGATGGTGCGTGAGAACGGACGCACTTGCGGATGCGGTCGTAAGGGGTGCCTCGAAGCATACTGCTCTGCCACAGGTGTTGCCCGCACGGCTCGTGAGATTTTGGCTACCACCGACCGTCCTTCTCTGCTTCGCGACAAGCCTGCTGACCAGATTGAGTCGCTCGATGTCTCTATTGCAGCAAGCAAAGGTGACGAGGTGGCAAACGAGATATTCCGTTTTACAGGAAAGATGCTTGGCGAGGCATGCGCTGACTTCGCTGCTTTCTCTTCTCCCGAAGCCTTCATCTTCTTCGGCGGTCTCTGCAAGGCTGGCGACCTCCTTATGAAGCCCATCGAGGAGGCTTACAATCAGAGCGTTCTGCCTATCTTCCGTGGCAAGGCAAAGTTCCTCGTCAGCGGCTTGATGAATGCCAACGCTGCCGTGCTTGGTGCTTCTGCTCTTGGATGGGAAGAATAAAAAACGAGAGTTCGATGGAATATACACGATTTTGATTTATCGGTAATCCATCGAACTCACATTAATCTAAAATGCCCTCTGACGGAATGTACAAGGGGCATATAATTATAATTTTATCCCTTAATTTTTAACGCTCAATTGTCTGCGCTCTGTCTGGCCCTACACTCACAATAGTGATAGGAGTCTCTAATTCCTTCTCCAAAAATGCGATGTAGTCAGAGAATGCTTTAGGGAATTCTGCCTCACTTGTTACCTTTGTAAGATCTGTCTTCCAACCGGGGAGTTCTGTATATACAGGCTCAATTAGTCCGTCGCTGATATCGTATGGGAAATAGTCGATTACTGTGCCGTCATTGAGTTTATATGCGGTGCAGGCTTTAATTGTCTCGAAGTCGTCAAGCACATCGCTCTTCATCATGATGAGTTTTGTTACACCGCTTACCATTATAGCATATCTGAGGGCTACAAGGTCTATCCATCCACAACGACGTTCACGGCCAGTCACTGCGCCATACTCATGTCCGATAGCCCTAATCTTCGCCCCTGTCTCGTCAAAAAGTTCTGTTGGGAATGGCCCAGCACCTACTCGCGTGCAGTATGCCTTGATGATGCCGAACACATCTCCAATCTTATTTGGACCAACGCCAAGACCGATGCACGCACCAGCACAGATAGTGTTAGATGATGTAACGAAAGGATAAGAGCCAAAGTCAATATCAAGCATTGTGCCTTGAGCACCTTCGCAAAGAATGGATTTGCCGTCTTTCAGAAGGTTGTTGATTTCATGCTCGGAGTCAACGAGAGGGAACTGCTTGAGGTATTCGATGCCTTCCATCCACTTTTTCTCCACTTCTGCAATGTCATAATCTGTATAGTTAAGACTCTTGAGAATTTCCTCGTGGCGTGCCTTATGTGCAGCATACTTCGCCTCGAAATTCTCCAATATATCTCCCACGCGCAACCCGTTTCGGCTGGTCTTGTCCGAATATGTAGGGCCAATACCTTTGCCTGTTGTTCCTACCTTGTCCTTGCCTTTCGCAGCCTCGTATGCCGCATCGAGCAGACGGTGCGTAGGCATAATAAGGTGGGCTTTTTTAGAAATATGGAGACGGTTCTTCAGTTCGTGTCCAGACTTTTCAAGGTCTTTTGCCTCGTCCATAAAGAGGTCTGGAGCAAGCACCACGCCGTTGCCAATAATGTTTATCTTGTCGCCTTGAAAAATGCCTGACGGAATAGAACGTAAGACATATTTTTGTCCTTCAAACTCAAGTGTGTGTCCTGCGTTGGGGCCTCCTTGAAAACGGGCAATTACGTCATATCGTGGAGTCAGCACATCCACAACCTTTCCTTTCCCTTCGTCTCCCCATTGGAGACCCAAAAGCACATCTACTTTCATATAAATCTTTTAATTGTATGTTTAGTTGTTAATTATCTTTTATCTCACTTAGCCAGTAGGGTAGGAGAGTTTACTTGAACCATTCCGCTGCCTTTGCCAACTCCTCATTGATTTGTGCGAAGCGTTTCTCTTCCCTCGTCATCCCTGCTTGCTTTTCCTTCTCCAACTTCTTTTTCAGTCGGGCGAGTTTTGCTTGACAGATATTGCAGATACCATATATATATGTGCTGCACCGCATCTTCTTAAACCTCGGTGTCCTCGCTTTCGAGGCTGCCTGTTCAATAGAAGCATCACGCAAATCCCATATCTTGTTGCATCCTGTACAGATGTAATGGTGATGTGTCGGCACATTATATGCTCGCTCATACAGCGTTGCACCGTCCATCTGATGGTTATACAGCAATCCGCACTCTACCAGCAGGGCTAATGTACTGTACATCGTCCCTTTGCTGACATGGAAACTGTCGGGCATCATTGCAAGGATTTGGTCAGCACTATGGTGTCCTTCCATTCCCATCGCAACATCCAGAATGGCGTAGCGTTCAGGTGTCTTCCTCATCCCTTGCTCGGTCATGAATTTCGTGAGAATGCCATGAGGAGTTTCGGTTTTTTGCGAAGTATCTGTTTTTGCCTTAGTCATTCTTTGCTATATAGGTGACTTTGTAACCTCTCGCCTTTTAGAGTACAAATGTAGTGCTTTTATCTGTGTGTCACAAATAATCAGCCACTTTTTTGACTTTCCGAGCGTTATCTTCACCGAGCGAGGCGAAAACCTGCAACGCCTTTATCGCATAGCGATTGTCGAGCAATGCCCCTGCTTGGTCAAGAAACTCATTCACTGCATCTTCATTCATCTCGTGCTTCCTCATCAGATGGCAGAGCGTCAGATAGCCGCACGACTGCAGCATCCCATCCTCCCCTGCAATCCATTGAAACGCCTTGTCGCTGGCGTATGTGAGCCTCTGCACAAGATACATGCAGAACATCATCGCCACCTCTTCAGTCCTGATGCTCTCAGCCCAGATGTCGCAGATTTCCTCCGCAAAATCATCGGCAGGCATAAGCATACACGCAAGGATTTTACACTCCCTCACGCTCTCGTTCCACAGTGCCTGTGCCAGTTCTCTGCTTCCCTCAAACTCTTTGGAAATGCTCTCCAGTCGTGGCAGTTCCACACCCCAGTTCACACGATAGTCCTCCGTCTGTCTGCTGTGCGACGAAGCCACGCCATTCATATTTGCCCGAAGTTCCTGCTTTATGGCAGCAATAGTCTCCTGCACCATCTTCTTTTCGCTCAGAAAAGCCCTATCTATTCTTACTCATTCACCAATGGCAACACACCATATTCCTTGCTATACCTCAGCATCTGCTCAGCATATCCCTCTGTGTAAGAGACCGTTACATCTGTGATGTTTCCCTGCTCGTCACGCACCGCAGTATATACAGGATTGATAAAGCCCTTATAAGGAGCGATGTTGAGTTTTGCATATCGGTCAAGAATTTCCTTGTGCAGCGTTGGGTCAATCTTCACGCCGTACTTCTCCACCAGCGCCTGCGCACCCTTGAAGTCGCCCGTCGATTTCACTCTCTGTATCTCAGCAAGCAGTTTGCCAAACAACTCACGAAGTTTCTCATAGTCATTGATTTTCACATACGTCTTGCCGTCACGCTTCACCAATTCAATCACCTTGTCTGCCTTGCCATGCTCGTATGCCCAACGAGCGATGAGGGCGCGGTTTCTCATGTGCGCCTCCTCAATGTTATTGCCCAAGTTGATACGCACCAACTGTGTCAGCAGTCCGTTCTGCATCTGAGCGATATAACTTGCCTTGTAAGCCTCGGCATCTGGCACAAGTCCCAACTCAACTAACTTATGGTCAGCAAGATAGTACAAAGCGAACAGGTCAGCGCGCGCCTCCTCAATAGTGCTTCCGTATGCCTTGAGAGCATCGCCATCCACATTCTCCAGCAACTTTCCGCTGCCGTGTCCCAAGCACTCATGCAGGTCGGTGTGCAGGTCGTCAGTCACATCTCCGTATTTCTCCACAAGGTCAATCTCCTCCTGCCCGAAAGCGAACTCCTGCAACATGCCGCTGCCCTTCGCCGCCTTGTTGTATGCGTCAGTCAAGTTGCCGATTGTCACCGATTTAGACCCATGCTCCGCACGAACCCAATCGCTGTTTGGCAGGTTGATACCGATTGCCGTAGAAGGGTAGAGGTCGCCGCCAAGAATAGCCGCCTTAATTACCTTTGCCGTGATGCCCTTCACCTTTTCCTTCTTAAACTCTGGAGCCACAGGACTGTGGTCTTCAAACCACTGTGCATTCTTGCTCAACATCTCCGTGCGTTTCGTAGCCTCCAAATCCTTGAAGTTCACGATGCTCTCCCACGAACACTTCAAGCCCAATGGGTCGCCATAGCACTCAGTAAATCCATTGACGAAATCCACCAACGGCTCGGTGTTTTCCACCCATGCAATAGAATACTTGTCGAAAGTCTCCAAATCGCCTGTTTCATAGTAAGATATGAGCAGGTCAATCACCTCCTTCTGCTTCTCATCCTCTGCAAATGGGCGTGCCTTTTTCAGATTTTCCACAATCTTCGTCAATGCCTTTCCATACAGGCCGTTAGTAGTCCATTTCTTCTCCACCAACTTCCCATCAGCAGTCTTCACAAGGCGAGAATTCATGCCGAACATCACAGGATGCAGCGTGTCGCTCTCAGCCTTCATCTTGTTGTAGAAAGCCTCCGCCTCCGCCTGTGTCACACCCTCATAATAATTGCTTGCACTCGTCAGCACAAGGTCCTCACCCTCAGCAAGATTTACTCGTTTCTGCAAAATATCAGGGTTAAAAATCACCTCCAAAATCTCATCCGAGCATTCCGTCTGCGCCAACAGCCACTCCTTGCTGAACCCCGGCACAAACTTTTCGCATCCGTAGTGGTGGTGTATGCCATTGCTAAACCACACCCTCTTCAGATACACCTCAAATGCCTTAAACTCCTCATCATCCCTATCTCCCTGATAGTTCTGATACACATCCTCCAGCATCTTGCGAATACGCAGGTTATACTTACCGTTCTGGTCAAACAGAATGTCACGCCCCCACATCGCAGCCTCCTGCAGATAGTAGATAAACGTCTTCTGCTTCAGCGTAAGGTCTTCAAAACCTTCCACCTTATACCGCAGCATCTGCAAGTCGGCAAACCTCTCATCGTTATACTCAAAAGTGTCCTCACTGTCCGCCACATCTTTCTGAAGCGACGAACAAGCACCCAAATGTGCCATTCCCGTAGCAATAAATGCTGAAACCATCATCATTTTAATTTTTGTCTTCATTATCTAATAAATTTTATTTCTCTTATATATAAATAATGTGTAAAATACTTTCTTTTCTATAAATTCTATTACCTCTATAACATCTATCTCCTCTATCATCACGCCATTATCCGATACTTCTCAGGTGTTGTTCCGACGATTTTCTTAAACGCCCCAAAAAACGACTGCCGATTACCGAACCCCACCATAGCTCCAATGTCATCCACAGAGTATGCTTCAAACTTCTTATTCCTCAGATACTGCATGGCATCCTTTATCCTACATTCATGCACCACTTCCGCATATCTCATTCCGTATTCCTGCCTCACAATCCTCGATAGTTTCCAAACGGACAGCCCAAGCATTTCCGCCAATTCAGCGGCAGAAAACTTCGGGTCTCGATACTTCTTTCTTCTTATCAAAATCTCATCAATCTGTCCTTTCACCATATACCCTTTCTGCCCACAAAGTTACACATTTCTGTCCAACAAACAACACAAAAATTCAAAAACTATCCACCTCCGACTTATTCCTCCGCCCCCATAGCCTTACCTTTTACTGTAAGTTCTATACCGTCTGGACGGATTTTGATGAGGTCTCTTTTGTATAGGTCGCCCACTGCTTGCTTAAATACTTTTTTGCTAACTCCGAACATAGAGTATATTTCTTCGGCAGGCGATTTGTCGTGATATGGAGAAAAACCGTTGGGAGTCAGTTTGATATGTTCGAAAAGACGAGAGGAGAAATCGCCAATGATGACAGAACGGTCGGCAGGAGACGTGCGGTCGTCATACCCATACCTATCATCGTATCGGTCACGACGCGATTGTCCATAACCCTGTCTGCCGTCTCTGCATGAAGTTGAAGCGTGTTTTTTCTCGCTTATAGCCTTCTGGAATTTCTCTATCTTGCTGGAGCATACGATGCGATAGGTCTTGTCGTCAATATAGCAATATACTTGGTAGCGCTTGCCTCTCTCCATGCGTATTTTCTGCTCTCGGAATGGACAGAAAAGGTCTTTCATCAGCCCCCAATCAAGATATGCACCATATTCGTTTGTCCATTTGCATTCGAGGTAGGCGAACTGTCCCACTTCGATTAGAGGCTGTTCGGTAGTGGCAACGAGACGCTCTTCTTGGTCGAGATAGAGGAACACATCAAGAGTATCGCCCACTTCCGTACCCTCCGGCACATAGCGTTTGGGCAGGAGAATGTCGCCTATTTCTCCGCCTTCGAGATATACTCCGTGGTCTTTCTTACGCAAGACTTTCAGGAAGTTCCTCTTGCCTAATTGTAGTGTCGCCATTGTCTATAAGTCCGTCTTTAATGTGAATAGTTCTGTCTGTTATCTGTGAGAGTGTCTCGTCGTGAGTGACGATGACGAAGGTCTGCCCGTATTTGTCTCTGAGGTCAAAAAAGAGTTGGTGCAGTTCCTCCTTGTTTTTTGAGTCGAGCGAGCCTGACGGTTCGTCGGCAAGGATTATGGAGGGATTGTTTACCAATGCCCGTGCCACAGCCACACGCTGTTTCTCGCCGCCCGACAGTTCGGCAGGCTTATGGTTGATGCGGTCGCTAAGTCCGAGGAAATCAAGCAGTTCCTTTGCTCGTTCAGTGATTTGCTTCTTGCCTTTCCCTCCGATGAGTGCAGGAATCATAACATTCTCCAATGCTGTAAACTCAGGCAGAAGTTGGTGAAACTGGAAAACAAAGCCGAGGTGCTGATTGCGGAATTTTGCAATATCCTTGTCCTTCAGCCGAGTGACATCTATGCCGTCGATGATGACAGAGCCAGTGTCGGGGGTATCGAGCGTTCCGATGATTTGCAGAAGGGTTGTCTTGCCAGCCCCCGAAGGTCCTACAATGCTGACCACCTCGCCCTTGCCGATGTGGAGGTCAATGCCTTTCAGCACCTGCAATGTTCCGAAACTCTTTGTTATGTTGGTTAAATTTATCATTGCCTTGTTATTTACGATTTGTCGATTTACAATTTACGATTTATTTTACTATTTTATTATTTGGCGATTTCGTGTTGTAAATCCCTCTCATCCCATTTCTCCAATCCATTTGCTCAGCCATCGCCCAATGCGTGTTGTGCCAGTGGCAGAGTTGTAGTTATGCGGATTTGTGAATGCATATATCTCGTTGCTCTCCTCCTCTTGGTCAGGATAGATAAGCATGAGGCTTGCATGTGCAAAGTCTGTCTGCAACTGGTTAGGCAGTTTAGCAAACGACTTCTGATAAGAAATACTGCCACGACGAGCCGTGACGACCACAAGCAGGTGGTCGGGGTTCAGTTCGTGGTGCAGTGCCGGGAAATCATTCCACGAGTCAAGCATTTCATAGTCCGCCCTCACGCTTCTGTGGCGGTCGTGCATATATTGACTGATGAGGTGTCCCGTGGTCTCCGTAGCATAGAAGTCCATCTGACAACCAAGGTCTTTCGCCATTCGTGCGATGCGGTTAATCCAACGGTAGAAGCCCTTCTCATACTCCGCCTTCTCAGGCACAGCCACCACGATGCGGCGGATGGTGTTGGCAGGCATGTTCATCTTGACGATGATAAGTTGGCGAGACATTCCGTCTATGAGCCCTTGCGCAAATCGCCCGAGGAACGACGTGTCATCAGGGCGCTTGCGGTGCAACCCGATGAGCAGTTCGCTCGCATCGTTCTCGCGCAGGGCATGTATAGTCGCCGTGGCGAAATTCACCGCCAGACGCGTCTGTGTCTGCACTGGCACATCAGCCGACGAGGCGAGTTTAGTCGCCTTTTCCAGACACTCTCTGCTGTACGCCTGCGTCTTGTCGCTGAGGTCGGCATCGTTGATGATATTCAGACAGATAAGCCCTCGCTTCAGTTGTTGGTTACGCATCATACAAGCCGTGAGCATCAGCGTCTCTATGTTGCTCAGTTCGTTTATTAGCACCAATATCTTCTCGTCGTCACGTGCCGTGCCGTCTCGCCGTTCCTTCTTGTCTGCTCCCTCGTTCTCCACTTTCAGCCTCTTCGATGCCTGGTCGGTGGCTATCGAACTGATGATGCAGGAGATAAGTATCATCATCACCACACCGTCCAGCACACTGTTGTCCATCAACGGCACACCCGGCTCTATTTCCAGATGCACACCCACCATCACCATTGCCAACGCTCCTGCAGCATGCGCCTCAGTCAGTCCGAACATCATCGTGCCTTCCGTGCGTGACATGCGGAACATCTTGCGGCTTATCACTGCGGCAAAGTATTTCGACAACGTTCCTGCCAGCACCATAATCACCACCACGACAACCGCCTTCACCTCTTGAAACATGTGAGAGGCATTCACCAACATGCCCACGCCAATAAGAAAATAAGGAATGAAAAGAGCATTGCCCACAAACTCAATCCTATTCATCAGTGGCGACGTGTTCGGCACAAAGCGGTTCAGCACCAGACCTGCGAGGAACGCACCGAGAATGCCTTCCAGTCCGCACATTTCGGCTGTGGCAGCAGCGAAAAGCACAATGGCAAGCGTGAACGTGAACTGAATGATGGGGTCGCTGTATTTCCTAAAAAAGATGCGTATCAGTTTCGGCAGAAACACAAATATACATAATATATATACAGCCAACTTCACCCCAAACAGCGTCCAGAACCACACATCGTTACTGCCCTTGAACGTACCAGAAATGCCAGCCAAGAAAAGCAGTGCAAAGAGCAGCGCAACCATCGTGGCAGCCACAGAGATTGTGACCGACGGCGATTTGCTCAGTCCGTAACGCCCCACGATAGGATATGCCACCAACGTGTGCGAAGCAAAGATGCACGCCAGCAGCAACGATGCCGGTATGCTATATCCGAGCATGAAATAGCCAGCCACAAAGCCAAACACGAAAGGAATGCTTGAAGTGATAGCCCCGAACAGCAGCCCCTTAGTGCGGTTCTGCTTCAGGTTCTGCAAGTCCATCTCCAACCCCGCAAGACACATTATGAAATATATGCCCACCTTGCCGAACAACTCGAATGAGGCATCTCTCGCCAGCACATTCAGTCCATGCTCGCCAATCAGCACACCTGCCAATATCATACCGATGAGGTGCGGAATGTGTAGTTTGCTGAAAATCATAGGAGCAAACAGTATCACGCACAGAACGAGGAAAAATATCCACGTCGGGTCGGTGATGGGCAGATGGAGATATGAGGTAATTGCGTCCAATGTGATAGGTTTAGTTGGCTATTTCAACACTATTTAGGTCTCTGAAACCATATTTTTATGCAAAGATACACCTTTTTCTCGTTTCTCCTTTCTTTCTTCTACACAAAAGTTGTAATTTTGCAGCGTTTTTAGTGAAATACCCTAACCCAAATAAGGTAATAAGATGAAAGTAGCAATCGTTGGCGCAAGTGGCGCTGTGGGGCAGGAGTTCCTCCGTGTCCTCGATGAAAGAAATTTCCCAGTAGACGAACTCGTGCTTTTCGGCTCAACACGCAGCGCAGGCACAAAATACATGTTCCGTGGCAAGGAGCATGAGGTGCAACTCCTCAAGCACGGCGACGACTTCAAGGGCGTAGACATCGCATTCACCTCAGCAGGTGCAGGCACATCGAAAGAATTTGCCGAGGACATCACCAAGTATGGCGCAGTGATGATTGACAACTCAAGCGCCTTCCGCATGGACGATGATGTGCCATTGGTAGTGCCTGAGTGCAATGCCGAAGATGCCCTCAACCGCCCACGCGGCATCATCGCCAACCCCAACTGCACAACCATCATGATGGTCGTAGTGCTTCAGCCAATAGAGAAACTCAGCCACATCACTCGCATCCACGTAGCCTCCTACCAGAGCGCATCGGGCGCAGGTGCAGCGGCAATGGCGGAGTTGCAGCAGCAGTATGCCGACATCGTTGCAGGCAAAGAACCAACAGTGAACAAGTTCGCCTATCAGTTGGCATACAACGTCATTCCTCAGATTGACGTGTTCCAGGACAACGGCTACACGAAGGAGGAGATGAAGATGTTCAACGAGACAAAGAAAATCATGCACACCGACGCTAAATGCTCTGCCATGTGCGTGCGCATTTCCGCCCTTCGCGCCCACAGCGAGGCTGTGTGGGTAGAGACCGAAAAGCCTATCAGCGTAGAGGATGCACAGGCTGCCATCGCCGCTGCCGAAGGCGTTACACTCGTCGACGACCCAAAGAACCAAAAGTACCCAATGCCACTCTTCACCGCTGGCAAAGACGATGTCTATGTAGGTCGTGTGCGCAAAGACCTCGCCAACGAGAACGGCCTCACGTTCTGGCTCTCTGGCGACCAGATAAAGAAAGGCGCAGCCCTCAACGCCGTGCAGATAGCCGAATATCTCATCAAGGTAGGCAACGTGAAATAAGGCTGACGGAAACCGTAAATAGCGGTTGACCTCATAAATAGCAGTTAACATCGGAAATAGCGGTTAACTCCTATTGACACAAAGGAAACGCTTAGTCCTATTCGGGCTAAGCGCTTTTTTATGCTCGCTCATTCTCATTACCCCTACCCCGCCGTGCGTATCCTTAAAACATAACTTATATTTTATAAAATTAAACTTAAATTTATATAAATATAGGTTATATTTTATAAAATATAAGTTTAATTTTAAGAAAACAACCGTTAGGGTATCGACCAAGCCAGCCTAAAAAATCTGATAAAGGCACGTCGTATTGCGGAAATGTTACTAACTTTGCAACCCATAAAGACTACACGTTTATTATAATACAGGACAAACCTATCATCACAGACAGATGAATTCTATTTTTCCAAAACTCATAGCGAGTGCCACAGGCATAAGCGAGAAGCAAGTGGGCGGTACGGTGACACTGCTCGAAGAGGGATGCACAATCCCTTTCATCAGCCGATACAGAAAGGAAGTGACGGGTGCGCTTGACGAGGTGCAGGTGGCAAGCATCAGCGACCAACTGGAGAAACTGAAAGAGATTGAGAAACGTAAGGAGACAATACTGAAAACCATCGAGGAGCAGGGAAAACTGACGGATGAGTTGCGGACTCGCATAGGCAATTCGTGGGACAGCACCGAATTGGAGGACATCTATTTGCCCTACAAGCCGAAGAGGAAGACGAGGGCGGAGGCTGCACGGCAGAAGGGACTTGAACCGCTGGCGACGTTCCTGATGCTACAAAACCCTAATGCCGACATAGACAAAAAGGTGAAGGAGTTTGTGAATGCAGACAAAGGCGTAAATACCGCAGAGGAGGCTATCCAAGGGGCGAAGGACATCATTGCCGAGCAGGTGAGCGAGAGCGAGGAGGCACGCAACATCGTGAGGTTCAACTTCAAGAAAGACGCTGTCATCTCTTCCGCAAAGGTTAAGCCAAAGACTAAGACGGTGGAGGAGGAGCAGGAATGGGAGCAGAAAGCACAGAAATATCGTGACTACTTTGATTTTTCAGAAAAACTCTCACGATGCGCTTCTCATCGCTTGCTTGCCATGAGGCGTGGTGAGGCAGAGGGTATTCTGCGTGTGAGCATCAGCGGAGACGACGAGAGGTGTCTGGACAGATTGGACAAGCAGTTTCTGAGAAATTCGAGCAGGAGTGCAGAGATTGTGTGGGAGGCTGTGGAGGACGGATTCAAGCGACTGCTGAAGCCGAGCATAGAGACGGAGTTTGCCAATTCGTCGAAGGAAGTTGCTGACAAGGAGGCAATACGCATCTTTGTGAAGAACCTCGAGCAGTTGCTCATGTCTGCTCCGTTGGGGCAGAAGCGTGTGCTGGCGCTCGACCCGGGGTTTCGCACGGGCTGTAAGGTGGTGTGTCTTGACGCGGAGGGAAACTTGCTGCACAACGAGGCGATTTATCCTCATCCGCCGAAGAACGAGAGGAGGCAAGCGGCGGACAAGTTGCGGACATTGACAAAGCAATATAAGATAGAGGCTATATCGATTGGCAACGGCACGGCAAGCCGTGAAACGGAGGAGTTTGTGCGTGGCTTGGGATTGCCAAGCAGCATACAAATTTTCGTGGTGAGCGAGGACGGGGCAAGCATCTACTCCGCATCGAAGGTGGCTCGCGAGGAGTTTCCCGACTATGACGTAACGGTGCGTGGAGCCGTGAGCATCGGGCGGCGGCTGATGGACCCTCTGGCTGAGTTGGTGAAGATTGACCCGAGTTCTATTGGCGTGGGGCAATACCAAAAGGATGTTGACCAAAAGGAACTGAAGCACTCGCTTGACCAGACGGTGGAAATGTGTGTGAACAAGGTCGGTGTGAACGTGAACACTGCCAGCAAGCATCTTCTCACGTATGTCTCGGGATTGGGTTCTGCCATTGCTCAGAACATCGTGACTTACCGTGCGGAAAATGGTGCTTTTACATCTCGCAAGGAACTTCTGAAAGTGCCGAAGTTAGGGCCAAAGGCATACGAGCAGGCGGCTGGTTTCCTGCGTGTGAGCGGTGGTAAGCAACCACTGGACAATAGCGCAGTGCATCCAGAAAGTTACTCTATTGTGGAGCAAATGGCGAAAGACCAGCGATGCACCGTGGCGGAACTGATGGCAAGCAAGGAAAGGCGTGAAAAGATTGACATCAGCCGATATGTGACGGACAAGGTTGGTCTGCCCACATTGCAAGACATTATGGTGGAACTTGACAAGCCGGGGCGTGACCCTCGTCAACAGTTGACCGTGTTTGAGTTCTCTAAGGATGTGAAGGAATTGGAAGATGTGCAGGTGGGAATGGTTCTGCCGGGCATCATCACTAACATCACGAACTTCGGCTGTTTCGTCGATGTCGGTGTACATACCAAAGGGTTGGTACACATCAGCGAACTTGCCGACCATTTCGTGAAGGACCCGTCGGAAGAAGTGCAACTGCATCAGCATGTCACCGTGCGAGTCATAGGTGTTGACTTGCAACGTGGGCGAATGCAGTTGAGCATGAAAGGTCTGGATTGACGATTAAATATCTGTATATGCGATAATACACTAATCCGTACATATAATAATATAAGCAGGGGGAAACGGTTAACCGTTTCCCCCTGCTTTATACAGTTTATTGTTAGGGAAATACTTAGATGCTCTGCTCTACATTCCACACAAAGGCTCGCAAACCAAGCATGGGATTGTCGCTGTCGAGTTTCTTCAGACGCTCGAGGATGATAGGCACTTTGAAGTCATCAACAACAGTAATAATAGCACTGTTCATTGATGGCCACGCATGAGAGCCGAGGTGCGGGTCGCCTGTTTTGGAGCCACGTCCTCCTGTCTGCTCAAAGAGGGTATATCCACGGATGTTGGAGTCGTTTAAGGCTTCAATCACGTTTTCCTGATGTGCTTGGTCGTATGTTATAAATACTGATTTCATAATGCTGATAATCTATTATTTGAACTGTTCTTCTGCTGCATGCTCTCTCCAGTAGGCATTGAGTTCACGCTGTTCTTTCAACTTGCGACGCTGACGCTTGATGCCGACAGCACCGAAGATGCAGAACATGGAGGGAACATAGATAAGTGTGAGGAGTGTAGAGATTGTCAGACCTCCGATGACTGACACGCCGAGCGGTCGCCACATCTCTGCTCCGACACCGTGGCTGACGGCCATTGGCACCATGCCGAGAATGGTGGTGAGGGTGGTCATGAGGATTGGACGGAGACGTGAGCGTGCTGCCATTGACGCGGAGCGGATGAGACCGATGCCTCGCTCACGCAACAACTGGGTGTAGTCGATAAGCACAATACCATTCTTTACCACGATACCGATAAGCATGATGCCTCCGAGCATTGACATAATGTTGAGGTTTGTGCCTGTGAAGACGAGTGCCAAGATGATGCCAGAGAAGGCGAATGGCACTGAGAGCATGATGATGAACGGATATGTGAGTGACTCGAACTGGGCTGCCATCACAATGAAGACAAGGATGATGATGAGCAGACCGAGTGTGCCGAGGTCACGGTTAGAGTCTTGCTGGTCTTCGTATGAACCTGCCACCTGCACAGTCACACCGTTAGGAATGTCGAGGGTCTTGTAGAATGATTCTCCAAGTTCCACACCGTCAGAGAGTGCGTAGCCTGCGGCAAGTACCGCATTGACAGTGACGATACGCTGTCTGTCCTTGCGCTCGATGGTTGGCGGAATGGCGCTCTCCTCTACTGTTGCGAGGTCGCGCACGCGGATGTTCTGACCCATGGCATTGGGGATGAGCATATTCTCGATGTCTTCCATCGTGACACGTGCGGTGGGTTCATAACGCACCTTGATGTCGTACTCCTCACCATCCTCGCGGTAGTAACTCTGCTGCGAACCAGTGATGAGGGAGCGTACCGCATTGGCTGCTGTGGAGAGACCGATACCTTGCTTTGCGAGTTTGTCGCGGTCGAAGTTAACGACGATTTCTGGCTGATAGTCTGAACGAGAGATGTTTGCCTCTGTTATCATCGGGCTTTCGCGGAACTTCGCCTGCATCTGCTCTGCTACTTTGCGAGTGGCATTCATGTCATAGCCATATATTTCAAATGTAGCCGTAGCCTGTCCTCCCATGCCTCGTCCACCGCTGCCACCACCGAGGTTTACTTGATATTTGGCGAGTTCGGGAATTGCTTTGAGGTCGGCACGCATTTCGTCGCAGATAGTAGCCAATCCTTTTGTACGCTGAGTAGAAGGCACCATCTTGACGTTGAATGAAATGATGTGTGAGCCGTTGTCCGACAGCGATGCAAACGTGTTGTTGTCGCCAGCCTGACCTACGGTGAAGTTACAAGCAACCATATCGTCTCCATAGCGCTCCTGCCATTTCTTCACAAGCGACTTTGCCAGTGCCTCTGATTTCTCAACCCTCGTACCGATAGGCAACTGAAGAGATATGCCGACACGGCCTGAGTCGTTAGATGGGAAGAACTCGCTCTTAATGCCCGCTACATTGGCAATGACAATACTGCCAACAAAAAGCACCACGCAGCCTACGATGATAGTCCAGCGATGACGTACTGCCCAGTCGATGCGCTTCTCGTACCAGTCGTCGAGGGCATCGAGACTCTTTGATACTGGGGTATAAAGTTTCTTGAATATAGTGCTTTGCTTCTTCTGCAAACGGAGCAACTGAGCGCAAAGCATTGGTGTGAACGAGAGGGCGCTGGTGGTTGAGATAGTCATGATGATACACATCATCCATCCCAACTGCTTGAACAGCACACCCGACATACCCGTTACCATCGTCAAAGGGAAGAACACGGCAATCATCGTCAATGTAGACGCAATAACTGAGATTGCCACCTCATTCGTAGCGTGTATTGCTGCCTGTTTCGGCGCTGACCCTCGCTCGATGTGCGTCGTCACGTTCTCCAACACCACAATGGCGTCGTCCACCACGTTACCGATAGCGATGGAGAGACACGACAGAGAAATCATGTTGAGTGAACCGCCCGTTGCATAAAGGTAGATGAACGAAGCAATGAGCGACATAGGAATAGTGATGACAATGATGAGCGTTGCACGCCATCTGCCAAGGAAGATGAACACGACAAGCGCCACGAATATCATCGCATACATGATGGTCTCTTCGAGCGAACCGATAGTGTCCATAATGTTGTCGGAAGTGTTCACGATGATGCCGAGTTTCACATCCGAAGGGAGGTTTGCCTGCAATGTTGGCAATGCCTTGATGACCTTGTTGGAAATCTCCACCGAGTTTGCACCGCTCTGCTTCTGCACGACAATCATCGCACCCTGCACACCGTTGGTGAAGGTACGCTGCGCACGTTCCTCGACGTTATCGACGATGCGAGCCACATCACGCAGATAGATGTTCACTCCGTTGCGATTGCCTACAATCACATCGAGCATCTGCTTCGGGTCTTTGAATTCACCTTCCACACGCACCGTGTATGTTTGAGTACCAATATCTACCGTACCATTCGTGATGTTGTGGTTTTCTGCGGCAATTGCACTTGATACCTGCGCAGGACTAATGGCGTATGCCTCCATCTTCTGCGGGTCCATGTAGATGTTAATCTCTCGCTGTGGCGCACCCGAGATACTCACCGTACCCACTCCGTCGATACGGGCGAGAGGGTTGGCAACATTGTCGTCAAGGATTTTGTATAGTGCCTGCTGAGACTCTTCCGCCTGTACGGAAAGCAGCATGATTGGCACCATGTCAGTAGAGAATTTGAACAGGATTGGCGTTTGTGCCTCATCAGGCAAGGCGCTTGACACCATGTCGAGTTTATCTCGCACGTCGTTAGTCAACACGTCAATATCATATCCATATTCAAACTCAAGGGTAATCACCGATACGTTCTCGCGGCTGTTACTCGTCACGTGCTTCAGGTGTTCCACTGAGTTCAGCACGTTCTCGAGAGGACGCGTCACGTTGTTCTCAATATCTTCCGCACTCGCTCCGTTATAGTACGTCATCACCATGATGGTGTTCGTATCAATATCTGGGTAGAGGTCGATAGGCAACTTTATCAGCGAGAAGATACCAAAGATAATCACTGCCACGAAGCAGAGACTCGTCATAATCGGTCGTTTGACCGCACCTTCATACAAACTCATACTTCACGACATTATTTTACAACTTCAACTTCTTTGCCATCAGCCAAACGGCTCTGACCTGCTATCACGACCTCATCGCCAGGGTTCACACCACTGATGATTTCATAGTTTGTGCCTATGTGCTTGCCAAGTTCCACTTTGTTGTAAGAAACCTTGCCATCCTTATATACATAAACATAGCGGTCGCCAGCACCGATTTGCTTAACCAAAGCCTCATCTGGAACGATGACATGGTTTTTATTACCAAAGTTAACTGTAGCACGTGCAAACATTCCGGGACGCACTTTCTGCGATGAGTTGTCGATGACTACCTCAACAGGGAATGTGTGAGTGGCCTGGTCAACAGTAGGATAAACAATAGTCACCTTGCCGTTGAACGTTTCGCCGTCGTATGCGTCAAGTTCGATGTCCACAGGCATTCCCTTTGCCACCTGCTTATAGAAATTCTCCGAAATGTTCACAAGCAGTTTCACTGGGTTAATCTGTTCTATCGTAAGGATTGGTAAGCCACTGCCGTACATGTCGCCATTGTCATAATTGCGTGCAGTAACCACGCCGCTGATAGGAGACACGAGTTGAGTATTCTCTGTCAACTGCTTATATTGAGTAGAGAAAACATCGAGTTGCATCTTCGCATTGTCATACTCAGCCTTGCTCGCTCCACCCACCTGATAGAGTTGCTCTGTACGCTGGAACTCTATCTTCTGATTTTCGAGTTGCAGTTTCAACTGATGCAGGTTACTTGCGTCCAACTGCACAAGCACCTGTCCTTTACGCACGTTGTCGCCCACCTCCACATAGATTTTCTCTATACGGAAAGGAGTGTTAGGAGCAATGTTGTTCTTCACGTCACTCTCCACAGTGGCAGTGTAAGTCTCTGTCTGTGGGATGTCCTCGCTCTTTACCTTAGCGATTTTCACTTGTGCCTTCTCCTGCTGAACAGCCTCTTCTTTTTCAGCACTGTTGTTGTTTCCGCACGAAACAGCCAATGTGGCAATGGCTGCAAGTGATAATGTCTTTATATATTTCATAATAATATGTGTTTTTTCGTTTCCATGATAGCCCGCCACCCATGTGTTAGGGTGTCCGCACAGGCACTATTTCAAATATGTTTCACGACCGAGAGTATAGTCAAGGTCAGCCTTATTAGTTAAATAATCATATATAGATTGTACGTATGTCAGTTCCGCTTGAGTCAGCGCCGTCTCGCTCTGGTTCAGTTCCAGAATAGTGCCACGCCCAACCTCATAGCGCTTGCCAGAAATCTGCACCGCCTTGTCCGCCTGCTTCACCGCCTCGGCGTTGCTCTCCACCTGCGCAATGGTGCTTGCCATGTTGCGCTGGTAACTCTCGGCTGCAAGCAAGAGTTGGCGACGCGCGTTCACACGGTTGTCCTCCAGCTGCGAAATCTGCAATTTGTTGCTCTTCAACTTTGTCCATGTGCTTGCGTGGAAGATTGGGATATTCACAGCAATGGCAAATACAGAACTTGGAGAATAAGAGTATCCAAATATGTTCCAATTATGGTTGGCATAACTCTGATACTGCCCTGTCAACTGCACAGCCACCGTAGGCATGAAGTTAGTGCGGAGTATCTTCTGAGTGCGCTCCAACAAAGCCATATTGTAGTCGAGTTGGCGCAACGACGAGTTGTTGTCCAATTCAGCCGAAGTCACCTCTGCATCACGCATCGTGAGAGCATTCTCATAAGCCTTCAACGAGTCAGCGATAGCAATGTCAAGGTCAGCAGTAACACCCATCAGCACCTTCAACTGCAACAGAGCCAGCGTCTTACCAGTCTGAGCGCTGACCATAGAAGAGTTCATGTTACGCATCTGCACCTCGGCACTGATTTTGTCATATTCGCTCACACGACCCACCTGAAACTTGCTGTTGACCACATCATAATTAGCCGCCGCCACATTGTAACTCTTCTTCATCACCTCGTAACTATCGCTTGAAAGCAATGCGCCGTAATACGCCTTTGTCACTTGATTGATGAGGTCAAGACGGCTGCCGCGAGCCTTCTCCTGCGCCAAAAGGATGTCCTCCTTCGTCAACTTCATGTTCTGATACACCGCAGGAGCGAACACAGGCAGGTTGAGCGCCAAAGCGCCCACAGCGGTGAGCGTTCCGTCAACACCCATTTTGAACTTACCCATTCCTGTGACAATCTCCGCCACCTTGATGTTGTCCGTCAGCGAGAGCGTAGCGTCAAGCGTAGGCAGCAACGCCTGCCATGCCTCCTTGTCCGCCACCTGCTTCAGTTCAATCTCCTTGTCAGCGACACGGATAGTAGGGTTTTCGGCGAGAGCAATCTCTATCGCCTTCTCAAGCGTCAAATTCATCGTTCCCAACGACTCATTGCCGCCCACACCCTGAGCCCCAGCGCTCAGCGTACTCGCTATCAACGCACCGAAACCCAAAAGAATTTTTTCAACTTTAATTTTCACTTATTGATACCTTTTTATATTATTTATCCTAAATTTCGTGCAAAGATAGCAATTTTTCTGTTCTTACACAATCCGATTTAACACATATTAAACAATAAAGAACAACAAAACAGAAAAAAGAACCACGCTTTCGACTTTTAGACCCATTTATTTATGGCTATCCCAAACATTTTACGTATTTTTGCAGCCAAATAGAATAATATAGACACACGCTGCCCCACCCTGCCACAGAAGGTCAGCAAAAATCATTCCACACAACCATGGACAAAATAGCGTCTTTCACAATAGACCACATCCGCCTTCTCCGCGGCATCTACGTAAGCCGAAAAGACAGCGTAGGCAATGAGACTATCACAACTTTCGACATACGCATGAAAGAGCCTAACCGAGAGCCAGCCCTCTCCCCCTCTGCCCTGCACTGCATAGAGCATTTGGCAGCCACTTTCCTTCGCAACCACCCAACATGGAAAGACCGCATAATCTACTGGGGACCAATGGGATGCCTCACGGGCAACTACCTCCTGATGCGTGGCGACCTCTCTTCTGCCGACATCCTTCCTCTCATGCGAGAGACATTCTCTTTCATTGCCAATTTCGACGGAGAAATACCGGGGCAATCTCCGAAAGACTGCGGAAACTACCTCCTCATGAACCTTCCCGAAGCAAAATGGGAAGCCACCAAATACCTGCATGAGGTGCTGGAAGTAGCAACAGACGCCAACCTTAATTATCCCAGATAGAGAACTTTTCAGTCTCCCAATCGACAGCCGTTTGTCGAACTAGCAGACAGCCGCCGGCATAGATAATCTGCATTCGCTGACGATTATAATTTGTCACGGCTGACT
>JAFLUT010000022.1 GCA_022508665.1 Prevotellaceae bacterium
GCAGGGTGATAGTCATCGAGGGCAAGGAACTGAAACGAATGTACAACGAAGACACCGAGAAGAAGGACATTGGCATGCAGATAATAACCAACCTCTTCAAGATGGTGTATAGCCGCTATCTCGATTTCTACCGCTACGATGCTAAGGAGCGATACACGATGCTGCTCAACCGATGCCCTCAGATGGTGCAGCAACTGCCGCTGAAAGACATAGCCTCGTTCCTAAATATCACGCCCTCTTATCTCAGCACTATACGCACACAAATCACCTTTGGCGAGGAATAGAATGCTAAAATTCGCTGAATTTCTTTAAGTAGTTAAAGAGATGCACATCCGACACTCACTTAGAGTATCGTTTTGCATGTAATGTACAAACGATTGTTGTACCTTTGTAGTCGCAATACGATTGCAAAGATACAACATTTTTACACAATACATTAACATTAAACATTATTACCTATGAAGAAATTTTTCGTACCTATCCTCGTTGCATTGGCAAGTCTGCCATTGACGAGCATCGCTCAGAGTGAAAACCCACGTGGCATCTACAAGATGATGACGCTCACAGGAAAGCAAGGAGAGATTCCATCGCCATTCGACCAGTACAAGATTTGCACAGACAGCATTTCCTTGACACTCACTGTCAATGGCAATTTGTTCGTAATAGGCAATAAAGAAAAAATTGTTTACACGGGCAGTCAGCCAATACCTGCGGATTCCAAAAGTATGCTGGTTTACGACAGCAACGCGGAACATTTCACATTGAAATGGTGGAGCACAACCCCCAATCATCTTTATTTTCCTGAGAATGATTGGTGCATAGAGAAGTATGAGTCAAACAAGTATTCAAAAATTGGCAAGATTGTGTTTGATGCGCTGAACGGAAAGGCAGAAACAAGCACCTCTAATCCGCTGTATGGAACTTGGCAAATCGTTGGCACGGTAGAAGAACTGCGAAAGAAGAAAATAAAGCAACTGTATAAAGACAGACAAGCAGACACAAACAGCAGGCGACCGAGCAGTTATTTAATTCTCACCCCGAGCAATGATATTTTCATGTTTGACAAAGGCGGAATGGTGGGGGGCAATGTAGAATATGACGGCAAGAATGCTATCAAAAAGGGAACGCAGACCAGACAAGTGAAGTGGCTCTCGAAAAATCGCATTGCGTTAGAAACTCGCACCAACAACAATGAAGGCTGGCAGATACTGGAGCGTGTGACTGACGGACAGTCGATGATGAGCCGAATCATGCACGCCAATCGACCGTAAGCGGTTGGATTTTAATTGGGAAAGCATAGCGAGCCGCACCTAATCGTGAGATAGGGTGCGGCTTACTATATATATGATGATTGAGAGTATTGGTAATTTGCGAAAAAAGATGTAACTTTGCAGTTCAAATGTGTAAGGTAATGAAGAAAAGAATTTGTATATTAGGTTCGACGGGAAGCATTGGTACGCAGGCGCTGGATGTGATTGGACAGCACAGCGACTTGTATGAGGCGTATGTGATGACTGCATACAACAATGCAGACCTGCTGGTGGAGCAGGCGAGAAAGTATAATCCAGAGGCGGTGGTGATAGCGAAGGAGGAGAATTATGAGAGGGTGAAGGAGGGGCTGGCGGACTTGCCGATAAAGGTGTATGCAGGGGCGGAGGCGCTGTGTCAGGTGGTGCAGGACGACAATGTGGATATGGTGCTTGCCTCGATGGTTGGTTTTGCAGGATTGGAGCCAACTATTGCTGCTATCAAGGCGAGGAAGGCGATTGCCTTGGCGAATAAGGAGACATTGGTGGTGGCTGGCGACCTTATTACAAGGTTGGCTAACGAATATCAAGTGCCTATCTTGCCTGTGGATTCGGAACATTCGGCTATCTTCCAGTGTTTGGAGGTGGGGAATATGATTGATAAGATATTGCTAACGTGTAGCGGAGGGCCTTTCAGAAAGATGAGCAGGGAGCAGTTGAGGGGAGTGACGAAGGCGGATGCTTTGGCACATCCGACGTGGAATATGGGGGCGAAAATCACGATAGACTCTGCTACGCTGATGAACAAGGGCTTTGAGGTGATTGAGGCTAAATGGCTGTTTGGCGTGACTCCCGACCGCATTCAAGTGGTGGTGCATCCGCAGTCGGTCATCCATAGCGCTGTGCAGTTTGAAGATGGTGCGGTGAAGGCGCAGTTGGGAGTGCCTGACATGAGGTTGCCGATACAGTATGCGTTCAGTTATCCGCAGAGATTGTCGCTCGATGGCGAAAGGCTTGACTTGTTCAAGATGAAAGACTTGACTTTTGAGCAGCCAGATATTGAGCGTTTCCGTTGTCTCGGATTGGCATACGAGTCTTTGCGTCAAGGTGGCAATATGCCGTGCATCGTGAATGCCGCTAACGAGGTGGCGAACAGAGCATTTATAGAGGACAAGATTGGTTTTGAGGATATTGCGGACATCATAGAAAAGACGATGCAGAAGATTTCTTTCAGCAATGACTCGACATTAGAAACATATTTACAAACGGATAAAGAAGCAAGGGCATTTGCTTCGACACTAATTTAAGTTTATGGAGACATTTTTTATTAAAGCATTGCAACTGATTGTAGCCCTTTCACTCCTTGTGCTACTGCATGAAGCAGGACATTTCTTTGCGGCGAAGATATTTAAGGTGAGGGTTGAAAGGTTCTATTTGTTTTTCAATTGGAAGTTTAGCCTTTTCAGCACATACAGCAACTGGTGGCGCAAGTTGTGGGGCAAGAAGCCTGTGAAAAGGAAAGAGAATGGCGAGTATGAGTATGAAGGTACGGAGTATGGCATCGGGTGGATACCGTTGGGTGGATATGTGAGTATCTCTGGAATGGTTGACGAGTCGTCATTCAAAGAGGAAGATAGCCAAAAGAGTTTTTGGAAACAGTTGCCAGATTTGATGAAGAATATAATTGTCAGCAACAAGGACGTGAAAGGCGAGCGGTGGGAGTTCCGCACTCGTCCTGCATGGCAACGACTGATTATTATGTTGGGAGGTATCATTATGAACTTCCTTACTGCTTTTTTCATCTATGCAATGGTGCTGTTCGCATGGGGAGAGAGTTATGTGAAGAGCGAGGATATGAACTATGGTATGAAGTTCTCGGAACAGGCAAAAGCAGACGGTTTCAAGGACGGCGACATCATCATAAAGACTAACGATGATGTGGTGGAGTCGTGGAGTACGGCTGTGTTGCAAGATATATCGAATGCTAAGACAGTGACTGTGTTGCGTGACGGCAAAGAAGTTGTGATTGCAATGCCTGCCAAGATGTCTTTGCTTGACATGATAGAACCGCCGATTTATGCTAATATGCGCGCACCTTTACAGATAGATAGCATATTGCCTAACACTCCTGCTGCTGAAGCAGGGCTGAAGAAGACGGACAAAATCTGTGCGGTGAATGGATTTAAGGTGGAGGATTTTAACGATTTCCAAAACAGCCTTATTGCTATTCAGCAAGCATTGCCAGAGAAGGCTAACTTTGGCGATAGCCTAAAAGCACGGCAGATTACATTGCTCATCAATGATTCTGTGACAAAGAAGGTTACTCTGACTCCCGAATTTACTTTGGGTTTTGCTAATGCGATGCCTTATCAAGACAAGATTACGACAAAGACATACGGTTTCTTTGAGTCGTTCCCAGCAGGTGTGAAGTATGGCGTGGAGACGATGAAGAATTATGTTGACCAATTGAAGTATCTCTTCACAAAGAAGGGTGCAAAGCAAGTAAGCGGTTTCATCGGCATTGGAAGCATTTTCCCTGATGCATGGAATTGGCAGAGATTTTGGTTGCTCACTGCATTCTTGTCTATCGTGCTTGGCGTTATGAATTTGTTGCCTATCCCTGCGTTGGATGGCGGCCATGCCGTGTTTGCGATTTTCGAACTCATCACAGGCAAACGGTTGAACGACAATTTCTTGCTGGTGGTGCAGTATTTCGGCATGTACCTCTTGTTGGCAATTATGATTCTTGCACAACTCAATGACGTTTTAAGACTTTTCGGACTTTAACGACTGGCGTATGAAAATACTTGCCGTTGGCATGAATTATGCCGAACATATAGAGGAAATACATAATAAAGAACACCAAAATTCGTTATTATCTGTAAAAGGGAAAGAAATCGTTCTCTTCTCAAAGTTCGATTCGAGCATCATACAGCCGGGCAAACCGTTTTTCGTTCCCGACTTTGCCGAGCGGTTCGACTATGAGACAGAGATTGTGGTGAAGATTGCCCATGTGGGGAAGGATATAAGTGAACGCTTTGCCCATCGGTACTACAACGAACTGACTGTCGGCATTGACTTCACGGCTCGCGACCTGCAAAACCACCTGCGTGCGGAAGGCATGCCGTGGGAGTGTTGCAAGAGTTTTGACGGAAGTGCCGCTTTGGGAAAGTTCATCACGAAAGAGGAGTTGGGATGCGATGTGCAGGACATTCATTTCCACATGGATATGAACGGAGAACGCCGACAAACAGGGCATACGGCGGACATGATTCACTCGATTGACCAAATCATCGCATACGCATCACGTTTCTTCACTTTGAAAACAGGCGACCTCATTTTCACTGGCACTCCGTCAGGGATAGGGCAGGTGAAGGAGGGCGACAGAATAGAAGGTTTCATTGGCGACAGAAAGTTGCTTGATTTGAGAATTAAATGATAAACACCAAGAGGTTCTACACATTATTATATATTATAATGACATTGGCACTGGCAGTCAATGCGCAATCCCGTTATGCCGAGCATTCCAAATTGGCTGCTGGCAAATGGGTGAAAATCCGTGTGCAGAACGAAGGCATTTATCAACTCACTCCCACCGTGTTGAAAAACATGGGTTTCAGCGACCCTGCAAACGTGAGTCTTTACGGCTACAATCTGCCGATACTTCCAGAGGCAAACATTGAAAACCTTTCTGATGACTTGACGGAAATACCTTCATTCCGCAAGTCAGACGGCACTATGCTTTTCTATTCTTGCGGCACAACGCTGTGGACACGCAAGAACAGCACAAGTGCATACACTCACAGGAATAACCCTTATTCCAACTACATTTATTACTTCCTCACAGATAGCGGAACACCTGCACAAATGACCTCCAAAGGTACACGCTCTTTATCGGAACATCGACAAACGGCTCATCGATGTGTCGATGAACGGTGTATCGATGTTGCGATAAACGGTGTATCGTTTACGAGGGCTTCGACAGCCGAGCAAAGCACATATTACGCACACTCTCTCCACGAAGAAGATGCCTATTCTTTTCTGAATGCAGGACGCACTTTCTTTGAGAATTACGACTATGCTTCTGGCAACAGCAAGACATACAACATTCCTTTTGACAATGCCAGTTGTGGAGATATCATCATCGACGTGCAGTTTGGTGCGGCAGGAAATAGTTCGTCCACACTCAGCGTGTCATCGCAAGGAAATTCCCTTGGCTCTCTCGCTTTCAGTAAATTGGCAGAGTACGAATATGCGTATGTCGGCAAGAAGGCTTTTACTTTGTACGACCAATATACATCTTCGCTCAGCATAACATTGCAACACACTCGCTCTTCTGGTGTATCAGGGCATCTTGACTATATCCGTGCAAGTTACGAAGCGAATTTGTCTATTGCAGGTAAGAGCCATGTTGTTTTCAGTCCGTTATCTGGCGGCTCTACTACATTTGCCTTGCAAGGTGCGGACGCTAATGTCCACGTTTGGAAAGTGTCCTCCCCCTCCGAAACACACGAACTTTCAGGCACTCTTGAGGGAAGCACATACAGATGTTTGGTTTCCGATACAAGACTCTGCGACAAGTATGTTGCGGTAAACACAACGGCATCGTTCCCCTCTCCCGAAATTGTTGGAGAAGTGGGAAATCAAGACCTGCACTCACTTGGCAATGTGAACTTGCTTATCATCGTTCCTTCAAACGGAAAACTTACTGCGCAGGCACAGCGTTTGGCAGATATACACACGGAGAAAGACGGACTTTCATGTGCCGTAGTGACAGCCGACCAAGTGTATAATGAGTTTTCTTCTGGCACTCCCGATGCAACGGCATATCGCCGACTGATGAAGATGCTATATGACAAGCAATACACATCTTCGCCACTCACAAGCACTCAGGCAGGAAGCCTCAATCTCCTTCTGTTCGGCAACTGTGTGTGGGATAACCGCCTCGTGACGAAAGGACTGTCATCACAATCACAAGACGACTACCTCCTTGCTTACGAATCCGACAATTCGTGGTCACACACCGACTCATACGTAATGGAGGAATACTTCACATTGCTTGCTGATGGCAAAGGAGTTTCTCCTCTCAAAGAGAAGCCCGATTGTGGTGTAGGTCGTATTCCAGTCTCCACACCTACCGAAGCCAGAAACGTGGTAGACAAACTCATATCATACATAAACAATATAGAGGCAGGAGCGTGGAAGAACACCATCTGTTTTATGAGTGACGATGGCAACGAGAACATTCACATGGAGGATGCCGAAGCCATTATCTCAAACACTCAGCCACTCTTCCCCGATTATCGCTACAAACGCATCTACTGGGACAGTTACACTCGCAAGCAGAGTGCCACTGGCAATAGTTACCCCGATGTGTATGCCGAAATCAACAAGACAATGCAGGAAGGCGCACTAATCATGAACTACACAGGTCATGGCGCACCTTACCAACTCTCTCACGAAAAGGTTTTGCAAACATCCGACTTCGGCAACTGGGCTTCTCCGCGCCTCCCTCTGTGGGTCACTGCTGCTTGCGATGTCGCTCCTTTCGACATGAACGAACAGAACATCGCTTGCACAGCCGTACTCAACAGCCAAGGCGGAGCAATGGGCTTTATCGGCACTGCACGTACCGTATATTCCACGCCTAACCGCACGCTCAACCGCTACTTCATGTCGCATGTACTCGCCCGAAAGAACAACGGCGAGCGATACACCATTGGCGAAGCGCTTGCACAGGCAAAAGTCGATATACTTGCCTCTAAATCATACTATTCAAAGCAAGACACAATCAACAAGGTGCATTTCATTCTGCTTGGCGACCCTGCTATCAGTCTCATCACTCCTACATACAAAATCAAGATTGACAAGATTGACGGCAACAGCATCGACACAGACAATCCTCCCACCATTTCCGCAGGAGCGACCGTCACTGTCGAAGGTCACATTGTCGATGCCGACGGCAACCCTGCCAGTGGCTTCAATGGGCATGTTTTCCCAACCGTCTATGACAGCGAGGAGCATATCGTCTGCAAAAACAACCCCGGAGACAATGTCTCTCCTCTCGAATACACCGACCGCACACGTACGCTTTATTCTGGCGCCGACATGGTGTCCGACGGCGCATTCTCATTCACATTCCCTGTTCCGCTCGACATCAACTATTCCGACGCATCAGGACTCATAACCCTCTATGCCGTCAACGAAGACAAGACAGCCGAGGCACAAGGACGCTTTGAGGGCTTCATCGTAGGAGGCACGACCGACAGCGAACTCGCCGACACCACAGGGCCAACGATTGCTCTCTACTTAAATTCCCCCGACTTTGTTGACGGTGGCACAACAAACGAAACTCCGACCCTGCACGTTGACCTTTACGACGACAGCGGTATAAACACCACAGGCAACGGACTTGGGCATGACATCGTCGCTATCATCGACGGCAATGAGGCAACCACCTACACGTTGAGCGGCTACTACTCACAGACAGTTGGCGATTATCGTTCAGGTACTATCGACTTCACCATGCCAACCCTCCCTGTTGGCACTCACACACTGCTCCTGCGCGCCTTCGACACCCTCAACAACATGGGCGAGGCAACCATTCGTTTCAATGTCGTAGAAGGACTGACGGAAGAGTACGACATCTTCGACATGGCCGGAAGATTTGTGTCGAGCGGATACAGCGGTCAATCCCTCCCCAAGGGCATCTACATCCGTCGCACACGCCTCACATCGCCAAGCACAGGCACTGTGTCATCGTCGTCAGAAAAGTTCATCGTGACACAATAATCCCACCGCGTTTTCGTTTTTAACTAAAACAAAACAAAGAAACGTATGAAAAAATACCTATCCATAGCATTTACCTTTATTATCGCCATCGCATCGCCACTCAAGGCGCAAGATGTAAAGGATATGTTCAACCCTATATATTATGGTGTGACCTCGCTTGCCATAGCCCCCGACGCACGCTCGGCAGGTCTTGGCGATGTGGGTGCGGCAACCGACCCCGACGTCAACTCGCAATACTGGAATCCAGCCAAATACCCCTTCTGCATCAGCCGTGCAGGTCTTTCGCTCAACTATACCCCATGGCTTCGTCAGTTGGTCAACGACATCGACCTCGCCAACATCACGGGTTATTACCGCCTTGGCGAATATGATGCCCTGTCAGCATCACTCCGCTACTTCTCTCTTGGCGAAGTGATTGCCGACGAAGACATGACGATACGTCCTTACGAAATGGCGGTTGATGTAGCATACTCGCGAATGCTGTCCGAAACATTCTCGGCTGCCGTAGGACTTCGCTTTATCTATTCCGACCTCGCATATCGTGCTGATGATGAGACTACTCCGGGTTCTGCTTTCGCTGCCGACATTGCCCTCTACCACAACGGATACATCAATCTCGGCGGTCATGAAAGCCAGTTGGGATGGGGGGTGAACATCAGCAACATTGGTTCAAAAATATCATACGACGACGGCAACACATCCGAGTTCATCCCTACAAATATGCGACTCGGCTTGTCACTCCTCATACCTTTCGACGAGTACAACACCCTCACCATTGCTGCCGATGCCAATAAGTTGCTCATTCCCACACGTCCCACTATGGAACAGTATGTCAATCAGATGATTGCAGCCGAGGGAGGTGACGCATCACAATATGAAAATGATTATTCTGGCTATCGCACATGGCTCGAAGGCGAAGGATACTACAATATATCCCCAATATCCGGAATTTTCAAATCTTTTAGCGATGCCCCTAATGGATTTAAGGAGGAACTGCAAGAAATACAGTGGAGCCTTGGTCTCGAATACTCCTACAACAACCAGTTCTTCGTGCGTGCCGGCTACCACTACGAGCATCCCAACAAGGGCAACCGCAAGTATTTCACTGTTGGTGCAGGTTTCAAAATGAGCGTTTTCTCTCTCGATGCCGGATACGTAATTTCTACTGCGCAGAGCAACCCACTTGACCAGACACTCCGCTTTTCGTTGGCATTCGACATGGATGGCATCAACGACCTGCTCGGACGCAAGTCACGCAGAAGATAAAAATACATAAATTCCAAAACCTCAAACCCACATACCATGTTCCGCATAGGCTTTGGCTACGATGTACACAAACTCACAGAAGGTCGTGAACTTTGGATAGGTGGCATACGCCTCGACCACCCTTTTGGATTGCTCGGTCATTCTGATGCCGATGTGCTTATCCACGCCATTTGCGACGCAATCCTCGGTGCAGCCAACATGCGTGACATTGGCTATCACTTCCCACCGAAAAAGGGAAACGAATTTGAGAACATCGACTCTAAAATCCTCCTTCGCCGTACAGTCGACCTAATCGCCACGAAGGGTTACACCATCGGCAACATCGACGCAACAATCTGTGCCGAACATCCCAAGATGAATCCGCACATCCCTCAGATGCAAGCCACCCTCGCATCCGTCATGGGTATCTCTTCCGATGATATTTCCATAAAAGCCACGACCACCGAAAAACTCGGCTTTACAGGCAGAGAGGAAGGTATCAGTGCCTATGCAGTAGCGTTAATTCAAAAACACTGATAGATGCTGCCGTTCATTCCTTGAAAAATTGGGGAATCAGCATGGACTTTAAGGAAGGCTATAGGTATAATGTCCTTATCTGACTGGTTTATAATTCCGACATTTTTCTACATTTGTCACAGAGAAATATAACGGGAAATGGAACTACGATATAATATAGGAACTCACAATATAGACCTGCAACCGCTGTACGACTACTGCAAACAGCACGGCGAGATAGTTACATATAATAAAGGGGGAACATTTGGAACAAGAGGGCGAGCCGGCAAGGTGGTTCGCATTTGTGGAGAAAGGATATTTCAAATACGTGACTCACGGCATCAGTGACGGACGAGAGCATATCACATGGTTTTCCTTTACTGGAGAAATCGTAGGCGATTATCCTAATATGCTGCATGGCGGTTCGTCGCAATTCACTATTAAGGCGATGACACCTTGCAAGGTGCTGAGGATAGACAGTGAGAGTCTGTTTCAGTTCTTCAACATGAATTGCGAAATGATGGAGTATCAAAGAAGGATTGACCACCATCTGCTCATCCTGTTTCAGTCTCGCTACGTTGATTTCTACCGTGCCACAGCGAGTGAACGTTATAGATTGCAGCTCCGTCGATGCCCCGGCATCATCAATGATTTGCCTCTCGCTGCTATCGCTTCTTTTCTAAACATCACGCCCAACCACTTGAGCAGTATTCGCAAAGAAATAACCTTTGCCAACGAAAAAGATATCTGATTTTCTTAAGATAGTTTAAGATTTTTGCCCTCGACAATCCTTTTAAGGAATTTGTCGAGGGCTTTTGTGTCGTTTTCTTGCTAATTTTACAGGGCAGAAAACGTATATCGTATAAAAATATCGAATTCAGTGCTAAAAATATGTTTGTATGAAAATATTATTTGAACAAAAAAAGGCAAGACGGACACGACAGTCGATAGTGCCTGTTGAAATGGAAATTGAGGGTCGCCCCACGACAGTAGGCGGATTGATTGAGGCGGCGGTGAGGTGCGTGGTTGCCGACTTCAACGACAAGGCGAATAGGGCGGATAGTGACACGGAGAAAGACGTGAGGCAGAAAGCGCTGACGAAGACTGACATTGCCGACTTGGCGGAGACGGGGCGCATTGCCTTTGGCATCGTATATAACGGAAAGCAGGTGGATGCCGACGAGGCGGTGGCTAATGCCTTGCAGGGCTATGCCGACGGCGCTTTCGCCCCCGACTGGTTCCACGAGATTTACAAGATGCTCGGCAAGAAGCGGTTTGATACGGTGTATGCCGCCGCCAAGTACATGTCGGAAGGCAACCGTCACGCCACAGTAAACTGAAGGAGCAGCACGCGCGAGGAAGGGCGCTGCTTGAAAAATCTATGGTGGAGGCTTCGGAGTTCACTGGCGATGAAATAGCGCAACTGAAAGACAATCCAGTGATTTGGAGGATGCTGTCGAAACTCGTGCTGGTGAAGGACGGCGGCAGTGTGTTCGGCTTCCCCGGCGACGACGGTAAGAGCCTCGTGTCGGCACAGGGTGAGGTGTGTGCCATTGCACCCGACGACCGTCTGCGCATCGCCCATTGTTACGACCTCTATGAAGCAGGTGTGTGGAGCGACTTCCAGCAACTGCTCTTCGACCGTGAGTGGCGGCAGCCGTTCAAGCAGGTGTTCCGTGAACTCTATCTGCCAACGTCTGAGGAAAAGGATAGCGCCATGTCGATGAGATATTCTGGCAATCAGATTATGCCTATGAGGGCTGTTGGATTGCTGAAAAAGCGCCAGTGGACGGTGGACTATGACAACGGACTACAAAAAGTGTCGTTCTATGGCAACGTCACTGCAGTGATGTATGCTATGGCAGACTGGTTCTCGCCATCGGACATCGAAACACCAACATTAGAGTACGTCGCCTTCTACTACCGTCGCACGATGAAGGAGAAGAAGATAGCGGAGGTCAATCCATTGGTATTTTCGGAATTTATGCGTGACGTAGACCTTGCCGTGAGTGTTGCACATGCTGGTGGCGTAGACCCAGAGGCGAGCCACTCTACCATTGAGATGCGATGTGTCATCGTGGAGCATTCGCTCAAAATGTTCGGCATAGAAAATGTGGAGGTGACGGGCAATTTTGCCAAGGTACACGGTTCGCTCGGTTGTTACAACATTCACCTCGGTAGCGGTGTCATCCACAAAGAGGGCGGTGCGCAGATAGCCGTGCTGCCAGTACACTCGCAGAGTCGTGGTCGCATTTTCCTGCCCTTCCTTGACGAAGACCCGAAGACATCGGAAATTATCTCGAAGATTTTGCTCTTTGCCGAAGATACGAAGATAAAAGATCCAACGATTCTTTCGCAACTTGACTGATTGGTCTATCTTTCAAAGGGTATTAAAGTTTTTGATAAAACATTTGTTTATAAACTAATTATACCATACCTTTGTGTCATAAAATAAAAAAGAGGTTGATAGCGCATGTGGCAGTCTTATGCTTATAGCCTATTATTCATTAGTTTATGATTAAGATAGAACATCTATATAAAAGTTTTGGAGATAAGGAGGTGCTGAAAGACATCAACTCCACGTTTCGTGATGGCGAGGTGAACCTCATCATCGGGCAGAGCGGAAGCGGAAAGACAGTGCTGATGAAGAACATTGTGGGGTTGCTTACGCCCACGTCGGGAAGCATTTTCTACGACGACAGAGATTTTGTGGCTCTCAGCAAGAAAGAGAAAATCTTGTTGAGGCGTGAAATGGGGATGATATTCCAAAATGCGGCGCTGTTCGATTCCATGACGGTGCTTGACAATGTGATGTTTCCTCTCGATATGTTCTCCGATATGCCATACGAAGACCGCAAGCAGAGGGCGCTCGACTGCTTGGCACGAGTAAATCTCGCCGGTGCGGAAATGAAGTTTCCCGGCGAAATATCGGGTGGTATGCAGAAGCGTGTGGCGATAGCACGTGCCATAGTGCTTGAACCTAAGTACCTCTTTTGCGACGAGCCTAACTCTGGTCTCGACCCACGTACCAGTATCGTCATCGACGAACTCATCGCAGGCATCACGCATGAGGACAAAATCACCACTATCGTCAACACCCACGACATGAACTCCGTGATGGGCATTGGCGAAAACATCACTTTCATCTGCGAGGGGCGTGCAGAGTGGCAGGGTAGCAACAAAGAGATTATGGATGCTACCAACAAGAGTTTGGAGGATTTCATCTTTGCCAGCGACATTCTGCGTAAGGCAAAGCAACTGCACGACCAGAAGAAATCCCAATGATTGTTTGCATTGCAGAGAAACCGAGCGTTGCACGAGACATAGCCAATGTACTGGGGGCAACCTCCATGAAGCAGGGCTACATCGAGGGCAACGGCTATCAAGTCACATGGACTTTTGGACACCTGTGCGAACTGAAAGAGCCTGACGAGTACAACCCCCGATGGAAGCGGTGGGACTTGTGGGATTTGCCTATGATTCCGTCACGTTTCGGCATTCGGTTGAAGAATGACGATGGAATAGGGAAACAGTTTTCGGTCATTGAGAAACTGATGCAGTCAGCCGACAGCATTATCAACTGCGGCGATGCTGGGCAGGAGGGTGAACTCATTCAGCGTTGGGTGATGCAGAAGGCAGGAGCGAAGTGTCCTGTGCGTCGCCTCTGGATTTCTTCATTGACAGAGGAGGCAATCCGAGAGGGCTTCAACCAACTGAAAGACCAGACGGAATATCAGTCGCTTTACGAGGCAGGACTTTGCCGTGCCATAGGCGACTGGACGCTCGGCATGAACGCCACAAGGCTTTACACTCTTAAATATGGGCAGAACCGTCAGGTGCTTTCCATCGGCAGGGTGCAAACACCCACACTGGCACTGATTGTACGTCGTCAGCAAGAGATAGAGAGTTTCGTCCCCAAGCAGAGTTGGACACTATCAACGCTTTACCGCGACACAAAATTCACAGCCATAGCACACGACGAAGAAGCGGAGGCTGAAGCGGAAGCGGAGGTGCGTGCCGCCGCCGAACAAGGGCGGACAATCAAGAGCAAAGCCCCTATATATCGACAAGTGGAATACATAACGGAGGCTGAGGGGAAAGCAGTGCTTGATGCCATCACAGGGCAGCCTTTCACCGTCACATCCATACAGAAGAAGAAAGGCACAGAAGCACCTCCACGTCTCTACGACCTCACATCATTGCAGGTGGATTGCAACCGCAAGTTTGGCTATTCGGCGGAACAGACTTTGCAACTCATTCAAAGCCTCTACGAAAAGAAGTTCACCACCTATCCTCGTGTTGATACCACATTCCTCAGCGACGACATTTACTCCAAATGTCCGCAGACGCTCCGAGGATTGAAAGGCTATGAGCAGTTCACTCAGCCATTGGAGGGTAAGTCTCTTTTGAAATCGAAGAAAGTCTTTGATTCGTCGAAAGTCACCGACCACCATGCCATCATACCGACTGGCGTGCCAGCCATCAGTCTCACCGACATGGAACGCCGAGTTTACGACCTCGTGACTCGTGCCTTCATCGCTGTTTTCTATCCCGACTGCAAGTTTGAGACAACCACAGTTTTTGGCGAAGTGAAAACTCTCTCCATCCCCGACCCTGTCCTCTTCCGCACAAGTGGCAGGACCATCATTGACGAGGGCTGGAAAATCATCTACAAAAAAGCAGCCAACGAAAGCGACTCCGACGATGAAACCTCGACGGCTGACGACACTCGCTCATTGCCAACCTTCACCAAGGGCGAGAGTGGCGACCACATCCCTTCCCTAACGGAGAAATGGACGCAACCTCCTAAGCCCTACACCGAAGCCACCCTTCTGCGAGCAATGGAAACGGCTGGCAAATTTGTTGATAACGAAGAACTTCGGGATGCCATGAAAGAGAATGGCATTGGTCGTCCCTCTACTCGTGCGGCAATCATCGAGACACTATTCAAGCGGCGCTACATCCGCAAGGAACGCAAAAACCTCATAGCCACCCCTACTGGCGTGGAACTAATCGGCATCATTCACGAAGACCTCCTGAAAAGTGCCGAACTCACAGGCATCTGGGAGAAGAAACTGCGTGAGATAGAGAAGAAGCAGTACGATGCCAAAACTTTCATCGAAGAACTGAAACAGATGGTTGCCGACCTTGTCAATCAGGTTCGCAACGACCATTCCAATCGCCATGTGGCAGCCACAACAGAGGAGGACTTGAAACGGAAGACACCCAAAGCAACATCGCCCAAATCCTCAAAAACTCCTTCCAAAAACTCTCCTTCTCCGACAGCCTCCATACCTGCGACATCTATATCATCCCCCTCCACACTTGCCTCCTCCAATGCTCCTGCTGGATTTCAACCCAAAAAGAAATCCACTGCAAGAAAATCCTCGCACGCATCGGAAGAATCAGTTCAATCTCCACTACCAACTCTCATGGCTACGTCCAATCCCTCAATGTCTTTGGAAGAAGCCAAAGCCAATTACAACCCCGACGATATGATAGGAATGCCATGCCCCATTTGCAAACAGGGGCATATCATTAAAGGAAATGCTGCTTACGGATGCTCACGCTGGCGAGAGGGATGTGCTTATCGCCTTCCTTTCAACCAGTGATTGGGCATTACTATATACAAATCCCGTCCTTTCACTTCCGTAGTACATATCCTTCTCCTTTCCGCCGCCTTAACCTTTTCTTGTCCGCAGACTATCCCTTATTTCTTCCGCAGGATGACCCCTTTGTCGTTTACCGTCTTAATCTTCTTCATGCCACCTCCCTAACCCTCTTCATATTACCGTCTCGCCTCTCTTTATGCCACCTCTCTAACCCTTTGTATACTACGTCTTGCCCTTTTTCAAACGACCGTCTTACCTCTCCACCTAATCCCTCTGATTTTATTCCCAAACACAATGCCTTCTATTCCTCTTTCTCCCATTTCAGCCGCACCCTCCATTAAAATATAACTTATATTTTATAAAATTAAACTTAAATTTATATAAATATAACCTATATTTTATAAAACATAAGTTGTATTTTATCAAAATCAATCTCTAAATAGGGAGAATGATGAGGCGGTAAATCTGTTATGAATGATGCTTTGATACCCAAACTGCAAAAAAACAGACATCTGTATTTTTATTCCTTTAATAAATTGCCACATCAAAAAATAAGTAGTACCTTTGCAACTGTTCTTTTCGCCGAAGCCCACTTTTGGGTGGGGTAGAGGGCGAGGAACCTATATATAGGAAGGCGTTACTTGACGCTTTGTTCTTGACACTCAGGAATCTGGCAGTTCCATAATCAGTCAAACACAAAGCAACAATGACGCCCATCAGGTGTATATTATTTGGCACTTAGGTGGATAGCCATAATTATGGTTATTCATAAATGTGTCTTTATATACAAATGCGTGGGCTTTCGGCGTTGCTCGTTCTGACTGATGGGCGATGCCAGAGCCTCTGGGTGTGGACGAGCAATAAGAGACTCCCCACGCTTTTCTTTGTATAGGCATCATCTATAATGTAATAATATAACATATTATCACTATCCTTGCTGGGGAGTCAAGGTCGTAACACCCAAGCAAGTATGAGTACAAAAAAATTCTGGCTAATCTGTATTCCTGTTTTAACCTTGGTCATCGGTGGGATATTAGGTGCTTATTTATATAGGGGGCATATGCTGAATATCATTAACAATCCACCTATAAATGTAATGCCAAATGATTTAACGGTGAAAATCGATAGTACAAACTTACCTATTGTATTCATAAATACACAAGGGAATACGGTTGAACGTAATGAGTTTGTTACATCCTATGTGAAAATTATCGATAATGGCAAAAAGGGGTTGAATTATGGAGATACACTGGTATACCCCAACCAAAAGATTAACTATGAAGGATATATGGCAATAAGGTATAGAGGGCAATCATCGTATGGAGTATCAGATAAAAAATCTTATGCTATTCGTGCCATAGATAATCCTAAAAACGGAAAGAAAAAGAAGTCAAAATTGCTTGGCATGCGTAAAGGTAAAAAGTGGATATTAAGAGCGAATTATTTTGATAAAAGTATGATACGGAATACTCTTACATATACATTGGCGCAATCGTATATGGATTTTGTACCTCAAAATCGTTTCTGCGAAGTAATAATTGACGGAATTTATCATGGGGTCTATTCAATGGAAGAGCAAATAACTGCTGATAGGTTGAAACTCGAAAAGCCGGGTAATGCAGGAAATGAGATTACAGGAGGATATCTGATAGAGATAGGATCATGTCCGTTAAATGAAATAAATCTATTAAATCAGATAACGAAAAATTATGAGTACAAATATCCTACTGGAGATAAATTAAGCAAGGAACAAGAAGAATATGTTCGTTGTTTGATTTGTAAAATGGATAGTAGTATATATGCTGATAATGATTCAGTCTTTATAGCGAATGTTGATATCTGCTCTATGATAGATTATCAATTGGTGTCAGAGTTTAGCCATAATGGAGATGCTTATGGTAAAAGTCTGTTTATGTATAAATATCGTGATGATAAAAATTCAAAATGGAAGTTCAGCATATGGGATTTTGATATAGCGTATGGGAATAATGCATCTCCTAATAGATCAAATATAGATACATGGTGTTATGCATCTGCTGGATTTGGTGGCGAATGGTGGCAAAATGCAACCAGACACGCTGTTTATAATGATGCTTGTAGAAAACGTTGGTTGCAATATCGTAATGGAGAATATACAGATGAACATATAAACCACATTATAGACTCTCTTACAAATGTTTTGACTGTTTGTGGAGCAGAGCAGCGTAATGCGAATGCATGGTGTTCATGGGGACGGAGTGGTTGGAATACAGATGTCAATCCTCAGAAATTTATTTCAACTTCTTACGAAGAAGAAATCGCATATCTGAAAGAGTGGATAAGCAGACGTTTGAAGTGGATGGATGAAGAATTGTTAGGGGATGAATAGAATATAAAAGTATGTGCTGTTTGGATAATTTATGGCTCTCCTCAAAAAGTGTTTATGAGGAGAGTTTTATATGGATAGTCTGAAAATGCTATTTGTTTTTTTTGTGTTGGGTGTTTTTTTTCGTACCTTTGCAGTCGATTTGTATTTTAATGACAATAAAAAGTTAAAAATAAGATATGAACATTTCAGTAGAAAACATTGACAAGGTGAATGCGGTGATAACAGCCGTGGTTGAGCCTGCCGACTATACAGACAAGTACGAGAAGGCTGTGAAGGAGGCAAAGAAGAAAATTAACATGCCGGGCTTCCGTCAGGGAATGGTGCCAGTAGGGCTTATTAAGAAACAGTTTGGTGTTTCAATCTTGGCTGACGAGGTAAACAAAATTTTGCAGGAAGGGCTGTTTGGCTATATCCGCGAAAACAAAATCAATATGTTGGGCGAGCCTCTCCCAACTGAGGAGAATAATAATGTTGACTTGAAAGAGGGTGAGAGTTTCACATTCAAGTTTGAACTCGCTATTGCGCCAGAGTTCAAGGTGGAACTTGGCAAGGATGACAAGGTTGATTACTACAATGTTGACGTTACTGACCAAATGGTGGAGAACCAAGTGGACATGTACCGTCAGCGTGGCGGAAACTATGAGAAGGTTGACTCATACGAGGATAACGACATGGTGAAGGGGGTTATCACAGAACTTGATGTGGAGAACCCAGTCTCCGCCGAGGGCGTTGTCATGCTGCCTAAGTATTTCCGCAATGACGACCAGAAGAAACTCTTTGACGGAGTGAAGACTAACGACATAGTGACTTTCAATCCTTCTGTAGCATACGACAACAACGAGGCTGAGTTGACATCACTCCTCAAAGTTGACAAGGCAGACGCTCTGAACCACAAGGGAGAGTTTAACTTCCAAATCACAGAGATTACTCGCTTTGTGCCGGGACCATTCAATCAGGAGTTGTTTGACCAAGTGTTCCCCGGTGGCGAAGTTAAGACTGAGGAAGAGTTCCGTGCCAAGGTCAAGGAACTGATTTCTAACCAGTTCAAGAAGGACAGCGATTACAAGTTTATTCTTGACATACGCAAGTATGTGACTGGCAAGATTGGCAAATTGGAGTTCCCTGACGAGAAACTGAAGAAGATACTTCTTGCCAATGCCAATGGCGATCAGGCAAAAGTTGACTCACAGTATGACAAGAGCATCGAAGAACTCACATGGCACCTCATTAAGGAGCAACTCGTTGAGCAGAATGAGATAAAGGTTGACGATGAGGATGTTAAGAATATGGCAAAAGAGGTTACTCGTATGCAGTTCGCTCAGTATGGCATGCTTAACATTCCAGAAGAATACTTGGAAGGTTCGGTTAAGGAAATGCTTAAGAAGCGTGAGACCGTTGACAACCTCATCGACCGTTGCATCGAAGTGAAACTTGGTGCGGCTCTGAAGGAGAAGGTTACTCTCGTAGAGAAGACCGTTAGCGCTGAGGAATTCAACAAATCTTTTGAATAATAAAAATCAATCAAATATATAATTTATAGAATTGGATGTGTCATAACTGATACATCCAATTTTTGTTGCTGGGTAGATAAAGAAGAATAAAGGATATACGTATTCCCTATTGTTTAACAGCGAAAACGAAGAGGTTGCAAGGGATACAAAAAAAGATGTGTCTTATAGTGTATGACACATCTTTCTTATTAGTAGTGATAATAAGTTTATTGCTGCTTATTAGCCGAGTAAACAATCTTGAGGGCGTAAGCCTTACGCAACACTTGCTTTACGTCGGTAATGATACCCATTGGTGTATGGTGGTCAACCTTGAGGGAGACAGTGTAGAATGGTTTGTCTGCCTCAGGAAGTTCGCCACGGTCGGCAATCACGTAGTCGTAAATTTCAGGTGCTTCAGCGTACTTGTCGTTCAACTGAATACGGTAAGCAGTACCGAACTGCGCTCTCAACGCATCTGTTGGCTGACCAATGTAGATGAATGAAGTACAAGACTTGCGAGCAAGTTTCTCAAGTTGAGTACCGACTGGCTTGTCAAACTTCACTTTCAGTGTCACTTCACGCATAGTGGTTACCATCATGAAGAAGAACAAGATTGTGAAGATGAGGTCGGGGAGTGATGAGGTGTTCATCTCAGGCATCTCTCTGCCTGCGCCTTTGTTAAATCTACTCATTACTGTTGTCCTCCATATTTCTTTGGTTCTGCCTCTGATATCTTCTGTGGATAAACCTCGCGGATGGCTGCCTGCTGGTCTTTGGTAAGATACTCGTAGCGGAAACCAAATTCTTCACGCGAAAGTTCGTCACGAAGTTCGTTGTATGCTGAAACAAGGGCATCCTGCACTGCGAAGTACACTCCATAATCTGTGCCACGGTCTGTTTGTACTGAGATAACGTGGTTTTCTGTAACCATCATTGTCTTGCCTCCCAAACCTTTTATCTTCTTTGGCTTCAACTCTGGAAGATGCGGATTGTTCTCAGGGTTCTTTATAAACTCTTTAGCTCTCTCCTTTACGTCTGCAAGGGTGGCGTAGTCGTCGCCTATCATGACGTAGTTGTCCTTGTTGATACGAATGTTAAGGATGTTACGTTCCTTAACTTTGATTTCGTTGTTTAACTGGTCATCCTCTGGTGGCTTTGGCAGGGTACGTCCCAAACCTTGGTCAGTGTCCATGGATGTAGTCACAAGGAAGAAGATGAGCAACATGAATGAGATGTCTGCTGTAGAACTGGTGTTCAGTCCCGGCATTTTTCTTTTCTTTCCCATATTATTTGCTCTGAGTTAAAAGGTTTTATTTCTTGTTTGTTGCCATGCTGAATACTGTTGCAGCAACTGTTACTATCGTGAGAACCAAGATAGAAATCATTGATGCGTCAGTCAAGATGATATCTGTGGCGTTGTTCCAGTCCTTACCGTTGATGAGAAGCACTTCGTCTTTGCTTGCAATGCCGACAATGATACCGATTACAAGAGAAACAACGAATGTTCCCCATGCGATGATGCCTGCCTTGCTTGCCAAGCCTTTCTCTTCGTGCAGAGACTTGCCACTGCCATTGACGAAGCCGTAGATTACAGCCCCTACAGTAGCAACAGCCGTTGCTGCAATGAGGAAGTATGTCCAGCAGATGAGTGCATCAGTCAGTTCTGGTGCATTGAAAGTTGGATTCTCCTCGTAAGGAGTATCGTAGCCGATAAGGAGGAAGAGAGCCAAAATCACCAACGAAATGCCAATCAGCACCCACAGAGTGATTTTTGAAATCTTCTCGACCTTATCCTGTGCGCTTATTACTTGTATATTATCCATTGTTATATCTCCTTTTTAATTAGTTAGTGACTTAGTAGAGAGTCTCCCTAATTACTTCTTGTTGTTGTACTTTGCAACGATGTCAAGGAGAGAGATTGTAGAGTCTTCCATCTTGGCTGTGAGGCCTTCGATTTCAGCGAGGATATAGTTGTAGAATACCTGAAGGATGAGGGCTACGACGATACCGAAGATTGTAGTAAGGAGGGCGACCTTCATACCACCAGCAACGACTGTTGGAGAGATGTCACCTGCTGCCTGGATGTCGTCGAATGCCTGCACCATACCAATCACAGTTCCCAAGAATCCAAGAGATGGAGCCATACCGATGAAGAGTGTAATCCATGAGCATCCGCTCTCGAGTTTAGAAGCCTGCACAGCGCCGTAAGCAACTACTGACTTCTCTACTGCATCAGCACCGTCATTGAGGCGAGTGAGACCCTGATAGAAGATTGAAGCGATTGGGCCGCGAGTGTCGCGTGCGATAGCCTTTGCGCCTTCGAGGTTGTTCTTGTTGAGAAGTTCGTTTTCAACGTCCTCGATAAGTTTAACAGTGTTTACCTTAGAGAGTGCGAGGTAGATGATACGCTCGATACAGAATGCAAGACCGAGGATGAGGGCAACAGCAACGAGTGCCATGAAGCCTGCAGAACCTTCAATGAATTTTGTCTTGATGTTCTTGTACATACCTGACTCAACAGGTTCAGACTCTACGATTTCTTCATCGATTTCTGTAATCTCGGCAGCCGTTGTGTCAACTGCTGTAGAATCAACCTGCTCAATTGCAGCAGTGTCTGCTGCTTCGTCCTGAGCTGAGACTGACTGTGTCATACCAAATGTAAACACACCCATCAATGCAATGATTGCAAATACTTTTTTCATTGTGTTGAAAATTTTAAGATTAATAATTATTTAATTGTTTGTTTATTTCTAATTTTCTCTTTTGCGGAGAGAGGGGGATTCGAACCCCCGAAACGCTTTTGACGTTTACACGCTTTCCAGGCGTGCCTCTTCAGCCACTCGAGCATCTCTCCTTTCTCACGTCAGTTCTCTTTCTTGGGGAATACAATAACCCATGAAATAGTACTAACACACATATTTCGTCACAAAAATAATGATTTTTTTTCGTTCTAATTAAATTAAAGAAGAGAAACTTTTATTTTTTATCAAAAAAAGTCAGTTTTTTGAATACTTTTGATACATTTTCCGTCGTTTGATGTACAATTGTGTCAAAATCAACTTCGAAAACATCACTTAGTTTATCCGCCACAAATTTGACGTAAGCACTCTCGTTTCTTTTCCCACGATTGGGTGTCGGAGCCATATATGGCGAGTCCGTTTCAAGCACAATTCTTGACAGAGGGATTGCATTCTTTACGACATGTGGCAGTTTGGCGTTCTTAAATGTTAGCACTCCGCCGATGCCAATCATAAAGTTAGGGAACGAGAGCAAGTCGCGCGCTTGATTTTCCGCTCCTGTGAAGCAGTGGAATATGCCGCTAAGATTGCTGTCTCGGTGTCGCTCCATTATCTCCATTAGTTCGGCATGCGCTTTTCGCACATGTATGATGAGTGGCAGTTGGTATTTCTCTGCCCATCCGATTTGTCGCTCGAACACCTCCATCTGCTCTTTTTTGCGAGTGTCGTCCCAGTAAAAATCAAGGCCAATCTCACCAATGGCGGTGATTTTAGAGAGTGATTTCGTGAGGATATTCTCCAACTCATCAAGAGCATAGTGATAATCCTCATCCATAATGTTCTCTGGGTGCAAACCAATCGCAGGGTAGAGATAATCTGAGTGAGCATCACAAACATCGAGCAGGTGAGGTGTGTCTTTCAGACAGATGCCCGGCACAAAGATTTTCTTCACTCCTGCATCTTTGGCTCTTTGTATCACTTGCTCGAGGTCGTCGGCAAACTCTGGACAATCAATGTGTGAATGGGTGTCAATCATCGTTGCAAGTCTTTAATACTTTCTGTCAAGGAGTTTGTTCGCAAAACTGCACAGTTCCGCTTTCTTCTCCTCGTCCACCTTTACCTTGTCGAGGCTTTTGAGGGAAATGTCAAACAGTTCCTTAATCTTTTGCTCTGCGAGTTGTTTTATGCCTAATATATTATATATATGTGTAACGGCGGCTATTTTCTCGTCGGCGTCATTGTCGCTTGTCGCAAACCAACGTTCCAGTTCCGTCTTCTGTTCGTCATTAGCAAGTTGAAGGGCGTTGATGAGCATGAACGTCTTTTTGTTGTCAACAATATCGCCTCCCAGTTTCTTCTGAAACTTCTTCGGGTCACCATACACATCGAGCAAATCATCTTGAAGTTGGAAAGCAAGTCCCATTTTCTCTCCGAAAGTATAGAGATTTTCGGCATCTTCCTCATCTGCCCCTCCAAATATAGCCCCGATTTTCAGAGCATAGCCAAGAAGCAGCGACGTCTTCTGACGTATCATTTCCATATATTCATCTTCAGTCACGTCCGAGCGTGTCTCAAAGTCGATGTCGTACTGCTGCCCTTCGCACACGCCGAGAGTGGCGTCGATGAACGCAGACAAAGCCGTGTCGTTTTTTGCCCCTTGGTTAAACAACCGGTACGCCAAAATCAGCATCGTGTCGCCAGAGAGGATTGCCGTGTTGTCGTTCCATTTCTTGTGTACGGTAAGGTTGCCACGTCGCATGTCGCTTCTGTCCATAAGGTCATCGTGCAGCAGCGTGAAATTGTGGTATGTCTCCAATGCCAATGCGTTGTTGATTATGGTGTCGACATCCTCGCGGTATAGGTTATATCCCATAAGCATCAGGGCAGGGCGGATGCGTTTGCCGCCAATGGAAAGGATGTAGCGTATAGGGTCATAGAGATTGTTCGGCTCGGTGTTATACTGTATATTCTCTATTCCGACGTTTATTTTCTCTATGATTTCCGAAAGAGTGTGCATCGTATGCGGATATTTTGTCTTGTAAAAATGCCGCACAGCAATGTGTTGTGCGGCATCTTGTGCATTATGAATTATAGTTGTTTGTCTTATAAAATTCGTGTGAGATGTGTTATTGCAGACGGAATGTCACAGGCAAAGAGTACTTCACGCGCACTGTCTTGCCACGCTGTCTTCCGGGAGTCCACTTAGGCATTGCCGAAACCACACGGATTGCCTCCTTGTCAAGCGACGGGTCAACTGAACGAATGATTTTCGGGTCAACGATAGAGCCGTCCTTGTTCACAACGAATGACACCATTACACGACCTTGAATACCGTTCTCTTGAGCAACAGATGGGTACTTGAGGTTCTTAGTCAACCACGCCATCAGCGCCTGGTCACCACCCGGGAACTGTGGGTTCTGCTCAACAACCTCGAAGATTTCACCCTCGTCACTTTCTTCCTGCACTGGTGCTGGAGGACCTGCGATTACAGGACCTGTCACAGGTGCAGTAGGGCCAGTGATTGCTTGGTCGGTAGATTCCGAAGTCTCGATTGTCTCCTCCTGAATTTCCGTGTTGTCATCAACGATGTCGAGGATTTCAGCCACCTGTGGAGCATCAGCAGGTGGAGGAGGTGCAGCCGTAAAGATTGGCTGAGTGATAGGGATGACTTCCTCCTCAGAAACGAAAGAGGTTGTAGCATAAACTACATCCGTCTCAACATACTCTCGAGTGGTGTACTCAAAGCAGGCAAACATCGTAGCGAGAGCCACAATGTAGCCAATGAGCAAGCCTGTGCCTTTCTGCCCCTCGAGGTCTGCCTTTTTAGATTTTTTTACTTCCATAGATTATATTTATTTTTTAGTTATTTCAATGTATCTGAACTGTGAAAATCCCTCTTCCCAATCGGCGTAATACACACCAATTGCATCCGAGCATACACTCTTCCACATTCTTTTGTGGCAAAAGTAACACTTTTTTTTGTTTCTCAAACTACAAATGGCACTTTTTTTATCAAAACAGTGTGCTTTTTTTTATTTAAGGCGAAAAATGATAAATTTTGATGCGAGTTTGTGCATGTCTCCATTGCGTCTGCGGCAATCTCATCTTCCTTCACATACAACAAAACATCGACCATTTACCCCGCTGTCGATTTAATAAAATGGTCAATATCCGTTTTCAGATGTCGACAATGCAGTTTCGTCATGCAGTCAAGAAAGATGCCGAAGTCCTCTCTCTCCCTTGTATCAATAAGAGCCTGTATGTATTCCGCCTTATCCTCCCTAAGAACTTTTGTTGGCAACACGCCAAACTCCATTTGCAGCAAATTCATAAGCAGTCGGCTTGTTCGTCCGTTGCCATCAGCCCAAGGATGTATAGTAACCAATTCAAAATGAGCCCAGAAACTCAAATCATATATCGCTACAACATCTGTAGCATCAATGCTCATGCGTCGCCTATTCAGTTCCTCGCAAAATGCTGTCAGCATAGCAGGCACTTTATTGTACGACACATACGACTTTCCCCCAATCCCTGCACTTACGTTCAACTTACGCAACTCCCCTTTTGCAGCCGAGAAATCTCCTCCCATAGAGTGATATTCTCCACCCGTGCGAGCCATTACTTTCGCAGCAAGCGTAATGAGCCAATCCACCGTAATAGGTTCATGCCTCTTTATCCACTGCATGCCATAGTCATAAGCAATCTTCAAGTCAAGATTCATCATTTGCTCCACCATTGTACGTTTGCCAGATGTTATACCCTCGTCAAACAGCAGTTGAGCCTCCACCTCTGTCACTGTACTGCCCTCAATCGCTGTAGAGTGAGTAATGATAGAATACAGATAGAACTTGTCATAATCTATCTGCTCGGATATACCCAACTCTTTATATTGTTGAAGCAAACTGAGCAATATGTTTTTATCCTCTTGAGTCATATCTCCAAGTTTTCTCTATGCAGTATAAAGTTTTCGGTTTTTCACCTGCAAAGTTAATAAATAAATTTGTATTTACTGTGTTTGTGAAAGACAATAGGTAACAATTTATTATACCTTCAGTGAAAGACATGAAATATCATAAAGTTAACTATATGATTTTGGTTATATATAGCACACCGTTTATCACTCCATCGACACACGGTGTATCGCATGAGTGATACACCGTCCATCGCTTGACCGATGAACGGTGTATCGGTAACGATATAGACTCACCTTTGTTAAATTCTTCTCTTCTCTAATCCGCTTATAACAGATTCTGCATTCCCTGTAATAGGGATATTTGACAACAGATATTTACTATCATTTATATATATCAAAATGTATTCAGGTGTTTGAGAATCAGCAGCAGATGGATAAAACAACTTATATTTGACTGACGTGTATAGATTTTTCTTGCCTACCTCTTTCTTCTTTTTCTCGAAGTCCTTCAGTTGCTTCTTGTTGTAATCTGACATCACTAATGGCACGATATTCAATCGGCTTTCTGTTCCCCTTTGCTTAACAGGTACAATGAAGAATGGTTTAGATTGTGTTGATGCCGATTGCAATAACATAATATCTTTGGCTTTCATCTTGCCTTTTTTGATGTCACTTTTGCCTTTTGCCAAAGAATGTTGGCGTACTCGCACAACACGTCCAACATAATCGGTTGTGTAGTTGTCTTCACCTATATTGTATGTGGCTTTTGGCATAGGATGTAAATTCAATAAGTCTATACTTTGTGGGGATATGGTGTAGTTATTGCTTATAACACCCAAACGTTCTCCATTAGATGAAGACACAAGAATGTCATTCGTGGAGTTTGTGCTGAATTTCAGTTCATTTAGATGGCGTGGTCGCACTTTTTTTGCCAAAAGCATATCTTCCTTATTGGCTATTGTCCCCCAATATTGTAAAAGTTTAGCGTTGTTTGCGATAGGTAAACCTTCCCATTCCACATTCAGACGAATGAGTTCAGGGTGCGAATTGAAAACAAGAGCAAGTGAAGGATTTTCCAGCAATGTCTGGAGGTACGCATCGTTTTTATCGAGCGACAACACCCTTGCCGAATCCATTGCTTGGTTATTAAGTATTTCAGAAAGTTGACGTATTCTGTCTTTATTCTTTATCGAATCTGCTTGCTCTATAAGCCTTTCTTTTACTATCCCTTTACCGAAATCACTAATTTTACCTCCTTTGTAATTGTAGCGAAGATAATCTATCGGGGCGGCATTAAGGTTGGCACGAATGGAGGACAACGGATTGCTATTATTCGCCCATTGAGGATGTTTGCCATTTATTTGAGATGGATAAGTAGTCTCATCTATTTGAAACTCCGCTATTTTCCGCGAATTTTCATCAAGGCTGCTTTGAATGTTGCTTTCCAGCACTCCCTCCCATATATTGCCAAGTGCCTCTTTTGCTTTTGATTCAACGTATGATTCCACATACGCTCCTGCACTTTCCCACGGATTGGTAATCCAGTCCAATAGGCTTTGTGCCACACTGAAAGAGGTAAAGCCAATAGTAAACGTCAAGACAAGGCAAATCCTTTTATTTGCTTGTTTATCGAAATATCTATTTGTTGACATCCTTAATGAATTTTTGTTGATTATCAGTTATCTGCTTTAATATAGACTTGTGAGCATTATCGATTTGCTGCTTAACTTGGTTTTCCAATATCCTGTATGAATCTCCAACATATTCCAATTGTGCATCCGTTACATTGTCTGCCAAACTGCTTCCAGCAGCATATTCAGCAATGCCCTCTCCAATGGAAGCCCATATCCCTGCACCAAAGAATCTCGCAATATTTCCACCAATGCTAATTGCCTCGCGAGAACTGTTGTAGTCCTCATAGGCCTTGATTACCTTGTCCAGTGCCGCTGTATAAATGTAGCAGTCGTAACTGGGAGCAGGGACGGCAATAGAGAGTTTCACAAAATCATTTTTCCCCATTGCTCGGCAATACTCTGACCGTGAAGCGTTGATCGCGCTGCAAAGGGCATCTGCCTCCTTTTGCAAATACTGCTGAATGCTTTTCGGATTAAGATGCCGGTTAAGGACACGCTCATATTGCGATGCCATAGCATAGACATTGGGCGAAACCTCCTTAACTCTTGCATATTCTATACAGGAGGCTCTGAATTTATTGCGGAAATACTCATGCTCTTTCATTCTCAATACATATTCCATATATCCGAGTTCGGCCTTCTCTTTCTTCATATAGTCGGAAAGGTTTCCCATTAGAATGTCCCTCCTCTCGGCATTCCTACCCTTTGTCTCTTCCGCTATCTGCTGATGGTCAAGAAACGGCATCACCCTATCCACATAGTAGAGTTCATTCAAGGGCAGGGAAGTGAGACTTTTGCAAACAGCAAAATGCATTTCCTGCTGAATAAACGTACTTTGTTCTGGATGCTGTACCATATACGCCTCCAATTCTTCGGGAGTATAGGAAGAAACCTCCTGTAACACTTGTGACTTCCTGTCTTTCATTGAATTGATAAGCAGATTGTACAACGGAGAGCCTACCTCCAATTGCTCGGTATATGACTGCAACTCCTCAAACGAAAGGGACAGATTTTTAATGTTCATCTGACCGATAGCCTCTTCTGTCAAGCCACGCAAGGACGGACTTTTAGAGTGGATTGTTATCAGTTTGCCTAAGTTTTCTTCTTCCCAAGCCTTATAAACGTCATTCGTTGTGAATGTCTGTGCATATACCGATGCAGAAAATAAAAAAGGGAATAGCGATACAATACTTTTCTTCATTGTTAAACGTTTATCTCTAAATAAAGAAAAAGGGATATAACGATCTAAGAGATACAAATAAGACAAAGTATAGATAAAATTACTATCATAGCAAGTATAACAAATCCATATACCCGCATGTTCTCTGAAAACTGTTCTCTCTTTTTCTCACAAATGGGGCATTTCTTTGCTTTGTCCGAAATAAGTTCCCCACATTTTTCACATTTAATCAGTGCCATATTATATGTTATTTTAATTTCATATTTATTTCGTGAAGATTGATAGATATATTCGCGTATATCTTAATAAAAGCCTTTGCAATATAAAACAGTACTATATATACAGCCATAATAATAAAACCAACAATACCAACAGCCGTTGTTGTTTCGGCATTAGCAGTATTGCCACACACAACAAGTATTGCAATATACAACAATAGACATCCTATTGATGCACAAATAAAGATGATGTCCGCATATCCTGCTACTGCTTTCTCATTCAAATATCCAGTGTCTGTTGTGCATATTTCATTACTGGTGATATGGTTATTATTATCTTCCGCATTTCCTTTTGCCACATGTGGTTCATTTAAGATTTCACTCTTAGCCACAGGAGTTTCAATCAAGACTTCACTCTCGCTCGCAGGGCATCCACATTTAGGACAATCTTCCAATTTATCATTGAAGATTTGTCCGCATTCAATACATTTAATTTTTGCCATATTGATATTGGTTTTTATGTTGCGTTCACGGCTCTATGAAACGCAGGGTTAGTAATTCTGAAACTTATTTGTGGTATACAAAAAAGCGGAGCCTCCATTACCCTTATCTTCCGTGTAGGGCTTGGACTCCCCTTGTCAACAGATAAGAGAATTAAACCCCACTTGGACGTATTTCGTGCTAATAGAAATACAAACCAAGAAGAGCGTTATTCTCCTTATTCTGGTTGACAATGGCTTTCAGCCATCTTGTGAAGTGTCCAAGTTCACACGGTCAGAATAAGCGATATGCGCTTTCTCAATATGTTTACCTATTTTCGTAGGTAATTGCAAAGGTACGCATTTTTTTGCAAAGAATTATATTGAAAGAAAATTATTTATTATTAAACAAGAAAAAATATCATTTTGTGGCTTGCGGAGGTATATGTTGGCATTGACCGAAAGATGATGGCGGTTGGGGGCAAAAGCAGACAGTGGCTACCCCGAAAAGCAGACAGCCGTTGCCCTCAAAAGTGGACAACGGCTGAGCGAACTAGTAGGCAACCGCCGGCATAGATAATCTG
>JAFLUT010000023.1 GCA_022508665.1 Prevotellaceae bacterium
TATATTTATATAAATTTAAGTTTAATTTTATAAAATATAAGTTATATTTTAAGAACACCGGCGGTTGAACCCCAGTTGTGGCCATGGCAACAACCCACGCTACTGCTTTACATACTACCGAGAAAGGGGAAGGGCGTATGACATGTCTGCGATAGAGTCTGCATCATGCCTCTTAGCCGGTTCATCGGGAACTGAATGCTGGCGTGAAGGCTCTTCGTCCAACGGCTCTGTGGCATCAGGAATAGCGGGCAACTTGCCGATGCTGTCATGCTCTTTGCTTGCAGCAGGGAGGTGTACGCCACTGCTCTGTGTGAGGAACTTGGCATATTTGCCATAGATAGAACTGCTGTATGCATTGAATACATTGTTGGCAAAGAGAATGTCGGTGATGCGATGCTCGTTCACATATTCTACCATGTTCTTAGTGAAGTAGCGCATGTCAACCACATGAACCTCTTCAAAGGAATAAAACAGATAGCCGGGAATGGCATTACCGAAACTGTCTTTCAGAATAAGCACACGGCGCCCATTGTTGGTGGATGTGCATACTTGGGTGAGTTTGGTATCGCCGCCCATGAACGTACAGTATGCACCGCCATTGCCGTCTTTGTAGTGGAAGAAGAACTGGCTTTTCACTGGGCGTGACTCGCCTGTGACCTGATAGTCGCTGTTGATTGTGTAATTGATGTAGGTTGTCTGATACTCTACATTCTTAGGCATATAATATACAAAATCCTCTGGTGACTGCTTGACTGACACGTCCTGCGAATAGCCATACATGCTGCCGACATAGCCATGCACCACACGTTGCTCGTAACTATCTAATCCACGGAAAGGTACGCCTGCGACCTTCGCAAACTTTTGGGCTGCATAGAAGGCTCCGAGGGGCGCCCAATGATGGTCGGTACGCAGATAGATGTCTTCATCGGCATGCGTTCCAAGGGTTTCATAGATATTGACTGGCTTCACATCGGGCGATAGATTGTTCATAACGGTCTGAATTGTAGGAAGTTCAGGGCGAGTACGCTTGCGCACTTGCTCTGGGCAGTAATACTCCACAGATGTGGGAATGACCATGCAATAAACATTGACATTGGGCATCGTTTCCTTGTATAAATTGGCTGCTCTGGCATAGCCAGCACCGCCGTTGGCATCACCGCCATACGCCATGAGGGCGCGCACCGTGGGAACTTGACCTACAATGATGATGCCAGCATTGGCTATCTTGGCATTTTCATCGAGGATTGTGTGAGGCTCATAATGTTCGCTATCATCAGAAGCGCTTATGTCCACAGGGCTTTTCGTGTCTCCGTCATTTCCCATGTCTGCCGATGCATGAAAGACTATATTTTGTTCACCTATATTGAGCCGGATGTAATCTTTGATTTGCATGCTAAATGCCATAAATGCATCACGATAAGGCTCGCTGTCGCTAAACCACGAGGATATTTCTTGTGTGAAACTGCCGTCAGCCAACTTCTGAACGGTGAATTTGGGGAATGTTGCAAGTTCTCGTTTCTCCAATTCCGACACTGTGCTACGTGGGAAGGTGACAAACACTATGACAAATGCTGCATAGACGAGGAGTATCAGTGCTATATATAGTTTACTGTATTTCATATATATGATTGTTTTGAGTGGTGTATCAAGGACATTACGGGAGAGGGCTATCTCCTCCTACGTTTTACTGGTTGCCTAAACACGAACTGCTGACCCAGATATTTTTCATAGGACTGAGGAGTTTTCAGCATGGATGCATGCAAAATGTTGTTAGCAAAGAGGATGTCGGTAATGCCTTTTTGCTGGACAAACGTCCTTATGTCAAGGGTGAAATAGCGACAATCGACTACATGGATTTCTTCGAAAGAGCCTAACAGATAGGCAGGAAGCGCATTGCCATAACTGTCTTTGAGTATCATCAGCCGTCGTCCATTGCGGACAGATGTTGTGATGCTTGTTGTATTGGTGTCGCCTCCCATGAATGTGCAATATGCTGCGGCACTTCCGTCGTCATAGGAATGAAAGAAATCGCATGTAGCAGCAGAGCCGGCACGAAGCACAGACTTTCTGTCGGCAGTCAATGTGTAGGGTGTGGTTACAGTGGTGTATTCCACACCGTTGGGTATATAATAGACAAACTCCTCTGGCGATTGCTTTACTGAGATGTCACGCGAAAAGCGATACATGCTGCCCACAAAGTCACGAACAACACGGCTTTCATACTGGCTGAAATCTAAAAACGGCACGTCTGCCACTTGGGCGAAATGCTGGGCAGCATAGTATGCACCAAGGGGCGACCAATGGTGGTCTGTACGCAGATAAATAGGTTCTGTCGTATGTTGTTCCAACACAGAATACACATCTATTGCCTTGACTGGGTCAGACAGATGTTGGTAGATGCTGCGAATTGCCGGATGCTGCGGCCGCGTCCACATTGCCGCTGTTTCTGGACAATAGTATGCTGCCGAATTGGGGATGACCATGCAATAGACTCGTGCTGCTGGAAATTCTCGCTGGTAGAGATTAACAGCGTCTGCGTATGCTTTTTCGTTACCATGCGTTCCGCCAAAAGGCTCAATAGCACGCACCGAATCATTCCTGCCAACGACAATGATGCCATTGCGTACTCTGCGTACAGGCTGCGCTGATGCCATAGCAATGGAAAGCATGGCAAAAAGGGCTGTATAAATGTATAGTATGTTACGACGTTTCATCATTGTTTACTATCTTAGAACCTCGTATAAATAAAGGCATTATTGGTTGCACCAACAAGCAACGCCACACTCAAACATAAAATAACAATAGAGATAATGGTTCGACTTGTGAAAACAACCAAATTATTCAAGAAACTGCCTTGTGGCAGGATGAACGCACATAGCCGTCCTAATCCTGTCCTAACAGGCATGCTGAGCAACAAGGATATGACCCATAACCAACAGTTATCCGTCAGCACACTGGTGGTAATGAAATCATGGAATACTTCTGCATGTCCACAGAAAGCATGGAAAAAGGTCGTCATCTGTCCGAGGTCGTCAAAATAGAATATTCCCCACCCTATAATGACAATGACAAGGCTATAAAGATGCAGCAACGGAGAGAAAGCACGGTTGTGAATACGCAATAAGGTGTATTTCTCTATCATCACTATAAATCCAAAGTAAAGCCCCCAAATGATGAAGTTCCAACTTGCCCCATGCCACATGCCAGTCAAGAACCATACTACCAAGATATTAAATACCTGATGCGAGCGATTGCCTCCTAAAGGTATATACACATAATCACGGAAGAAACTACCTAACGACATGTGCCAACGGCGCCAAAAGTCGGTGATAGACTTGCAGCAGTAGGGGTGATTGAAGTTTTCGTTGAAATGAAATCCGAGGCATCGCCCAATACCTATTGCCATATCGCTGTAACCGGAGAAGTCGAAATAGATTTGCAGAGTAAAGGCTATAATGCCAAGCCATGCTCCAGTGGTAGTCATGTCGTTAAAGCCCTTGACAAGGAGCAGGTCCGATATTTCTGATAGTTGGTTTGCCAAAATGACTTTTTTACCTAATCCTATGAAAAACCTGTATGCTCCGTCGGCGAAATCACGTGCTGACACATGGCGGTCATTTATTTCATGCGCCACTGTGCCGTAGCGCACTATTGGACCTGCAATGAGTTGAGGGAACATGGAAATGTATAGCAATAAATCAACAAAACGATGCTGAACGGGCGACTCTCTCCGATAGACATCGACGAGGTAAGAAATTGACTGGAAGATGTAAAAACTAATGCCAATAGGCAATGATATGCGTGGGTCGCTAATGCCAAGCCCAAAAGCGTTTAGTTGACAAATAAAGAAACTTAAATACTTGAATGTACCTAATATCAGCAAATTCATAGCCACACCTATGGCGAGAAACCACTTCCGCGACACGCCTTGATGCTTATTGACAAGTAAGCCCGACAAATAGTTGAACAATACGCATAAAAGCATGAGGAACACATAAACTGGTTCGCCCCATGCATAAAACAGGAGTGAGAACAGAACTAATACAAGGTTCTTAAATCGGAGTATATGCGTCGTGTCTGATTTTCGGCATTGCTGCTTGTCTATCCACGCTCCTACAAGGTAACAAATAGCAAACGTTGGAATAAATACAAACAGAAAAAACAAATCGGAAAAAACCATTTTTTATCTCTTTTATTTAATTGTCAATGTATATTTGTATAACTGCTATATTATATAAATATGTGTCACAACAACTGCAATATAGCGCCTATTTGCTGAACAATGAAGTACCCATTATTGCATGCTCCCTTTTCGTTTGTGTGTGTACCGTCATAAGTATATTGATAACGCTTTTTCTCCTGTTCCCTACGCACACAACTTTCTTTATCCATTCTTATAACCTCTGCACCAATCTTCTGTGCGACATCTACTATAATTTCGCTGACAGAATTGATTTTCTCTATTGACACAGCGGTTGACTGCATTGGCGTAAGGAGAATGATTGTTGCTTCGGGGAAATACATTCTCAGTAATGCACAATCATATTTTATTACGTCTGCCAATGTCAGCACTTCGTCAGGGTGAAGGTCTGCTATGGCCTTATCTGAGTTTCGACTAATATCATCGAATGGCATGTCAAAGGCTTTCGGACGTTTGTGAGAGAACCATGCGTCATTAGTGCCAGCAGCAATGATTATCAAATTTGGCGACGGCTGTTTTCCTGCATCTACCGCTTCTTGAAGACGGCAAACTTGATTGAAGATAACATTGTCGTCACTTAGTTTTTCTGTGTTCTCTGTTACATTCCGCCTTGTAACATCAGTATGAGTCCATGTAGCGCCACTGCGAGCATAACTACGACATGAGTTGGGTTGCAGTTGTTTGCATAGCCAATAAGTCCACCCTTGAGGTTTATCACACTCGTCACCTCCCAGCCATGTGTTGGAGTCACCCAATACCGCAATACAGAGAGAATCCTGAACATGCGCCATACATGGAGAGAGAATGGAAAAAACACAAAGACAACCAAGGACAATAATTCTTATGTTTCTCAGAAGGCTACTCATTCAGTTCCGGATAAGAAATACGGGTATGATATATAGACTTTAATTTTTCTTTCAGCACCTTTTTAGCAGTTGCGATGTCCTTAAATGTGATTGCACATTCGTTGAAAAACCCTTCTGCCACTTGTCCGTCTATAATCTTGTCAACCAAATTGTTAATGCTTTCGTCTGTATATTCAGGCAAAGAACGTAAAGCGGCCTCTGTAGAATCGCACATCATGAGGATTGCCTCCTCCTTCGTGCTTGGGTTAGGACCCGGATAGGTGAATGCAGCCTCATCTATTTCTTCGTTTGGATGCTCATTTTTATATGTAATATAGAAAAATTTCGCCTTTCCACGTCCGTGGTGTGTCTGAATGAACCTCTTGATAGTGTCTGGAATATGGTTCTTTTCCGCTAATTCAAGACCTATCTTTACATGGTCGATGATAACTTTTGCACTGCCAAGTGGAGTGAGGTGCTTATGGGGCGATATGCCTTTTTGATTTTCTGTAAAGAAAGCAGGGTGTCTTACTTTACCTATATCGTGATAAAGCGCACCCGTACGCACCAACTGCGGCTTGCCCCCTATCTCACTCGCAACTGCTGCACTGAGGTTTGCCACCTGCATAGAGTGCTGGAATGTTCCCGGGGCGACTTCCGTCATCTTCCTCAATATTGGGTTGGACACGTTGCTTAACTCTACAAGGGTAACATCGCTGATGAAACCGAACATTTTCTCAAACATCCACAGCATAGGATATGTGAACATGAGGAGTACGCAGTTTATGGAGAAGCAGACATACATCCACAAGTCCATCTTTACATCGTTTTCGTGATAGAGCGAATAGCCTGTATAGAAAAGGACATATACAAGGAATACGAGGAATGCCGTGCGGATAATCTGTGAACGCTGGGAGAGTTCACGCAACGTCTGTATAGCCACCATGCCAGCAACTAATTGAACAATAATAAATTCATAGCTGCTGGTCAGTATCAGCGAGATAATGAGAACCATTGCACAATGGAACATGAACGCCGTGCGAGAGTCCATAAAGACACGGATGATGATTGGCACCATACAGCACGGCAACATAAAGACATTCAATATCTTGTGAGACATCATCAGCGAAGCCACTACACAAAATAGCACAGGAAGGGCAAAAAGCATGATGCTGCATTGCGCATTCTCAAAATAGTCTGGCCGGAAAAACGATAAATAAGAAATAAGAATGGTAAGAATGACAAGCACAAAAAGAGTCTCGCCCATGGTCTTATATGGCAATTCCGAATTGTCGGTTGTCCTCCGCTCAGATTCCTTCTGATAAGAGTACAGAATATCATAGATTTCATCTGTCACAGTCTCGCCTCGGTCGATGATTTTCTGTCCTGCCTGAACAAAGCCATTGTAGTTGGATATACCCTGCAACTGTGCATCCAACTCCTCTTCGGACTTCATCTTGTCATAAGACAAATTTACCTGTATCAATTCATTGATGTTGTACTGCTGCAATATCATCCTCGACTTCTGGGCTGTATCTGCCGACATGATGTACTCGTAAGCAGAACGTGGAGTATATACATCCGCCAATGCCACAGGAATTGCCACATTGTCGTTGACAATGCGAATGAACCTGTGATGCTCCGTATCTTTCTGCTGAGAAAAATCATCGGATGACATCACTCCGTGCTTATATATAGTGTCAAGCAACGTTGATATGTGCCGCACATATATAGCCGCTTCATGCCCTGACAAATCGGTGGCGATATTGTTCAATCGGCTCTTCATGCTGTCGCTCACATTCTTGTCGCAGTTGTAATAAGGCTGGAAGCGACGCTTCATCGCTTCACGTTCCTTATAGATAGTAGAGTCGTTTTTCAGCACAGGGAATTTTGTGTTGGCTATCAGCAAACCGTAGTTCCATGGACTGTTACGTTCATATTTATAACCAAATTCATCACCTCTCGGCATGAAATATACAATCAGTGCTGTGGATAGCACCACCAACACCACTTTCATCGCAAGACGAGTGAGGTTGTTTCGTTTCTGCTGTTTGGTTTGTTTCATGTGAATGGTGTCTTTATTTGAGAAAGAGAATTATGTGCGTATTGTTAAAACGGCAAACGCTATTCAGCCAAAAGGAACTGCTTGAAGTCGCTGAAATCCTTGCTCATCGGCACACTCTGCTTCTTACCCTGCATGAAGGCTTGCAATTTGGCAGGAATGTCAATGCTTTCGCCAAGAATTTGGTCAACAGTGTCTTTGAATTTGGCAGGATGAGCCGTTTCGAGGAATACGCCTACTTCGTCTTGCTTCAATCCCTCTATCAATGCACGATAGCCACATGCTCCGTGTGGGTCGCAGGTGTAGCCTGTCTTGGCTTTTACCTCTTTGATAGCATCAGCAATCTGCTCATCTGTGTATGTCGCACCGCTAATATCCGCAGTAATAGCAGCGTGGCTTTTGCCGTAGAGGTCATAAATTCGGGCGAAGTTGCTTGGGTCGCCAACATCCATTGCATTGGCTATGGTCTGCACAGACGGTTTAGGCTCATACATCCCCGTCTGCAAGTACTTGAAAAAGATGTCATTGGCATTGTTAGCAGCGATGAACCGCTTGATTGGCAGCCCCATTTTCTTGCCGAAAAGTGCAGAACAGATATTGCCAAAATTTCCCGATGGCACACACACCACCAACTGGTCAGCAAGCCCTTTCTTCTTCATCTGAGCGTATGCGTAGAAATAATAGAATGCCTGCGGAAGGAAACGTGCCACATTGATTGAATTGGCAGAAGTCAATTGCATGTGTGCATTCAACTCCGCATCCATAAAGGCATTTTTCACAAGTGCCTGACAATCGTCGAACACTCCTTCCACCTCCACCGCCGTGATATTCTGCCCGAGAGTAGTAAACTGACACTCTTGAATTGGGCTGACCTTGCCCTTCGGATAAAGCACATACACACGGATACCGTCGACACCGAGAAAACCATTAGCCACAGCCGAGCCTGTATCTCCCGATGTTGCCACCAAAACATTCACCTGCCCTTTGCCTTCCTTCTTCAAGAAATACTGCAAAAGACGAGCCATAAATCTTGCACCGACATCCTTGAATGCAAGAGTCGGACCGTGGAACAGTTCGAGAGAATAGATAGTGTCTGTCACTTTCACGCAAGGGCAGTCGAAAGCCAATGTGTCATAGACAATCGCCTTCAAGTCCTCTGCTGGCACATCCTCTCCAAAGAAAGCGTCTGCCACTGTGTATGCTATCTCTTGAAAACTAAGATTTTCTATATTGTCAAAAAACTCCTGTGGAAGAGGCTTAATCCTCTCTGGCATATAAAGACCTTTGTCCTCTGCCAATCCCTTTACCACAGCCTTTTCCAAGGTTGCTACAGGAGCCTGCGAATTTGTGCTGTAAAACTTCATATTATATATTATGTGTATTTAATTTATATTCATAAAGGCTTTGATAAAACAATCCTTCTCCAACAGTCCATAACTTCCTCCTTGGCATGCCTGTTCGTCGAATGTCTGCACGCCGTCCGCTTCAATGCCATTGGCATATATCAAGAACGGAACAGGCTCATTAGTGTGGGTACGATGCGCAACAGGTGTCGGATGGTCGGGCAATACGGCAATGGCAACTGGCTCCAAATCAGCAGTTGGCGTACCTGCCACTCCCCAATCCTTAACAGCCCCATATATTGGAGCAACTATGCGGCTGTCAAGATTTTCTATTGTACGGAGTTTCAGTTCGAGGTCTCCGTCATGCCCTGCCTCGTCAGATGCCTCGATATGAAGATACACAAAGTCATCTGTGCGCAGGGCATCTATGGCAGCCTGAGCCTTGCCTTCATAGTTAGTATCGTACAAGCCAGTCGCTCCTTCTACATCAATCACCCTCAATCCTGCCAATGTACCGATGCCACGGATGAGGTCAACCGCAGTTATTACAGCGCCTTTCTTAATTTGCGGGAATGTCTCGGTGAGCGGCACCATGTGAGGACGGTAGCCACCAGCCCACGGCCAAATGGAATTTGCAGGGTCTTTGCCTTCCGTAATTCGCTGTATATTAAAAGGATGATTAGCCAACAACTCTTGGCTTTTTACGATGAGAGTATTTATCAGTTCTGCCGTTTCCGTTGCACTCAACTTCGTTTTCTTCGGGTCGGTGGCTTCTGCTTCAAGATCGGGCTTCACAAGCAATGGCCGCCACGGCTGCATAGGCACATCGTGAGGGGGAGTACAAAGGATATGCTTACAGCCTCCCTTTATCACAAGCAAATGGCGGTATTGCACTCCTGTATAAAAATGAATTATATTGCCATATTTCCCCACAATATCCGCATCATTGGCAAGATGCTCCTGCAAATACTTTATCAGAATATCTCCCTCCTCCGTCTCCAACCTGCCACAAGAATGGTTCTTGATATGGTCACCTTCTATACATATTATATTGCATCGGATTGCCATGTCATCAGGTTCCAAATCCACACCAATGCTCGCAGCCTCGAGCGGTCCACGCCCTTCATACACCTCGTTCTGGTCATATCCCAATATGCTGGAGTTTGCCACTTCCGACCCCGGATGAAAGCCATTCTGCACCGTCTTCAACATCCCTGTACGTCCGTTCTTTGCCAGCATATCCATGTATGGAGTATGAGCATATTGCAACAGTGTCTTGTTGCCAAGAGACTCCACTGCCCAGTCAGCCATACCGTCGCCTAAAATTATCAGATGCTTCATAGATAAGATAGACTTTTATAGATATTATATATTGGCAATGCTCATTATGTCAGCAAAGACACCTGCCGCAGTGACGGAAGCGCCAGCTCCGTAGCCTTGAATGAGCATGGGGTATTGATTGTATCGCTCTGTCGTTATGAGAATGATATTGTTCGACCCTTCGAGGTCGTAGAAAGGATGATGCTCGTCCACTCTCTGCAAGGAGACTGAGCCTTTCCCGTCCTCCAACGTGGCAACAAAGCGCCAACGCTGGTGGGCAGCCTCTACCACCTTTCGCTCTGCCTCAAACTGTGCATCAAGACTCGGCAGGTTCTTCCAGAAATCTTCTAAAGAGCCATCGAAGAACGACTGAGGCACAAAGAGTTGCTTGGCAACATCCTCCTGTTCCATTTTATAGCCTGCCTCACGTGAAAGGATTACCAACTTGCGGATGACATCCTTACCGCTCAAATCAATACGTGGGTCTGGCTCAGCATATCCCTCCTCTTTCGCCAAGCGGACTGTTTCGCTGAAAGGAACATCTGCCGAAATGGTATTGAAAATATAGTTCAGAGTGCCAGATAACACAGCCTCCAATTTCAATATCTTATCCCCCGAATTTATGAGGTCATTGATAGTGTTGATTATCGGCAGCCCTGCCCCAACATTCGTCTCGAAAAGGTACTTCACTCCACGCTTGCGAGCAGTGTTTTTCAGTTTTGAGTAGTTGTTGTAGTCACTGGATGCAGCCACCTTATTTGCCGCAACAACAGAGATATTGTTGCTCAGCAACTCCTCATACAAACCTGCCACATCGGCACTGGCGGTGCAGTCGACAAACACACTGTTAAAAATGTTCATGCCTATCACTTCTTCCTTCAGACGCGCCAAACTGTTTGGCTCTGCCTTCTTCAGCCCCTCACGCAGTTTCGTCAACGAGAAAGAGTCTCCCTCATTGAACTGCGACAGGTCTATCCCGTCACGGTCAAAGATAGCATTGTGTCCACTTGCTATACCCACAACATTTATCTTCAAGTTCCTCTCTCTCATCAGTTTAGCCTGCTGCCCTGCTATCTGTTCAAGCAGACTTCCGCCCACCGTACCCACGCCACACAAGAACACATTCAGCACCTGATATTCAGAGAGAAAAAAACTGTCATGGATGACATTCAGCGACTTACGCAGCGACTTGCTTTCCACAACAAAAGAAATGTTAGTCTCGCTTGCTCCCTGAGCGCACGCTATCACGCTGATACCATTACGCCCCAACGTGCCGAACAACTTTCCGGCAATGCCCGGCGTATGCTTCATGTTCTCTCCCACAACAGCCACCGTAGCGAGGTCACGTTCAAGGTTCATCTTGTACATTGCCCCCATTTCTATCTCCTTGGCAAATTCCTCGTTCAGCACCTCACACGCACGGTCAGCGTCCTCGTTGCGCACTCCGATTGACGTGCTGTTCTCCGACGATGCCTGACTCACGAGGAACACACTCACACCGTTAGCGGCAAGGGCTGTAAAGATACGCTGATTAACACCGATAACACCCACCATGCTAAGCCCGCTGACCGTAATGAGCGATGTATTGTTGATTGAAGAAATACCTTTGATTGCACGCCCATTGTCATCTGCGCCACTGCTATTCGTTATGATTGTACCCTTATCCTCCGGGCGGAACGTGTTTTTGATAAGGATTGGTATGTTCTTTATGCACACAGGATATATCGTTGGCGGATACACCACCTTAGCGCCAAAATTACACAACTCCGTAGCCTCAACATAGGAGAGTTTGTCTATCGGATAAGCAGTGTTAATCACTCTTGGGTCAGCAGTCATAAAGCCCGACACGTCCGTCCATATCTCCAGCACCTCTGCATCGAGAGCCGCCGCAAGAATGGCTGCTGTATAGTCGCTGCCTCCACGCCCGAGGTTTGTCACCTCACCAGTCTGACTGTCAGTGGAAATAAATCCCGGCACAAGGCACACCTTATGCTCTGTCTTGCCAGCCACAAAGTCTCCGAAAGTCTCCAAAATGATAGGAGTGCTTATCGAACTGGAATAGAGGTTACGCCCCTGCTTGTTTTTCGTCTTTATGAAGTCCAACGAATTATACCATTTGGCATCCTCTACCAAAGTAGCAACGATATTGCTCGAAATACGCTCGCCGTATGAGACGATAGCATTGCTCGTCTTTTCACTTAAATCTCTTATCAAGAACACACCCTGATAGATGCTCTTCAACTGCCCCAACAGGTCATCAACGGCCACAAGCAACTGCGCCTTTTTCTGTACATCCTCAATGACCGCATCAATCATCTTGTGGTGACGCTCCACCATTTCATTATATGCCGTCATATATGCCAAATCACCTGCCACCGCCAACTGCGATGTCGCAATCAGTTTGTCGGTGATGCCACCAAGAGCGGAAACCACCACAATGACAGGCTCATCGCATGCCTCTACAATCTTTTTCAAACTAAGAATGCTCTCCACGGAACCTACGGATGTTCCGCCAAACTTTAATACTTTCATTGAGTGCTATGTTTGTTATAACAATATCCGAAAACTACTGCAAAGTTACAGATTTTTTAGCATACGGCAAAACAAACTATTCCGTATTTACAATAGTCTACAAAAGTTGAACTTACGGGTTCTTCATATTTAAGCAGAAAGTAAACAAAAACTGGCTATATATCATGGCTGACAGTTTGTTTATATCCAAAAACATCCCTTACGCATACAGATGCAAGCCCTCCACCCTAAAATGTCATAGCGGCTGAACGAACTAGCAGGCAACCGCTGAGGGGGATAATCCGCATTGGCTGACGATTATAATTCGTCACGGCTGACTATTGTAATCGCCAGCGGTAGGGAGTTTCAGCGGTCTGCCGTTGTCAAAAACAACAAGAAAAAAGCATCTTGGTCGGGCGTCTGCCGTGAATATACAAATCATTTAAGGAATGTATGATTTGCAATCAATGATTAGGGGAAGCAGGTACACATGTAGTTGCTGTTTTGCCAAGCACTCGTGTCGCAAAATGTTAATAATAATAAATTATTTAACCTTTATACATATTCCAATCGTTAAATGTGCAATTTATTTTAATGTTTTCGTTACTTTTGCATACAGAAACAAAGATTAGCGATGAAAAAGTTAACCATAATACTTCTTGTGTTGGTGACGGGTATCTCTTTTGCATGTATGCTGCTGATGCAGATGCACTACATAGATGAGATTACCGATATGCGGCACGAACATTTTGAGGAGTCTGTGAGCAGGAGTCTTTACGAGACGGCTCATCAGTTGGAATTGTCGGAAGCGAAGCGGTATTTGGAAAAAGGCTCTGAGGCAATGCATGGTGTGGCAACAGCGACCGATTCGGTGTATGTCAGCACAGACTCGTCTGTTGTGCAGCGCACTCGGCAAGTGACAGCGAAAGACGGCAGCGTGTTCACATCGAGAGAGACAACGGCAAGCACCAACCTTTCTGACAAATACTTCACGAAGAAAATGTCTGGAAATGACGACGTTAAGCGGTCGTTGCAGGAGATAATGGCTATGCGATATGCTACGGAGAAAAACCTTGTGGAGGAGGTCATATACAGCATTCTCTACACTGCCAACGACAAGCCTCTTGCTGACCGCATAGACTTCAACGAACTTGACCAAACACTCAAAACGCAACTGAGCAACAATGGCATAAACATACCATATCACTTCACCGTGACTACCAGCAACGGACAGCAGGTGTACCGATGCCTCGACTATGACGAGACGGGCAGCAAGGAAGCCTTCACAGAGACGTTGTTCAAGAACGACCCTGTGCAGCGAAGCGGAATACTGAAAGTTCACTTCCCCGACCTCGGCAAATACAGGTGGCGTTCAGTGTGGTTCATGACGCCTTCACTCATATTCACCCTGATTTTGCTCGTCACATTCATCGCCACATTGGTAATGGTGTTTCGACAAAAGAAACTGACGGAACTGAAAAACGATTTCATCAACAACATGACGCACGAGTTCAAGACACCCATATCGTCCATTTCTCTGGCGGCACAAATGCTTGCGGATGACACGGTGAAGAAAACTCCCCAACTGATGCAACGGCTCACAACAACCATTACCGAAGAGACTAAACGGCTGAGGTTTCAAGTGGAGAAAGTACTGCAAATGTCGATGTATGAAAACCAAAGAGCCAATCTGCACATGAAAGAGGTAGACATCAACGAACTCATTGCAGGAGTGACACACACATTCACCCTAAAAGTGGAGAAGAACGGGGGAAAAATAATCACTCACCTTAACGCCCAAAAACCTATAATATATGTGGATGACATGCACTTTACCAACGTCATTTTCAATCTGATGGACAATGCCGTGAAGTACAAAAGGCATGATGTCGATTTGGAACTGACCGTAGAAACATGGAACGAACCCGGACACCTGTGCATATCTATCAAAGACAACGGCATAGGAATTAAGAAGGAAGACCTAAAACGCATTTTCGACAAGTTCTATCGCGTACATACAGGAAACATCCACGACGTGAAAGGCTTCGGCTTAGGACTGGCATACGTCCGCAAAATGGTAAATGACCACAAAGGCACAATTACGGCTGAGAGCGAACCGGGTATAGGAACGAAATTTATCATTAAACTGAAAAATCAATAAAGCATTAACAAACTCAAAACTAATACATTATGATTACTGACAACAAACTTGAAGAAGTAAACATTCTTCTCTGCGAAGACGACGAAAGTCTGGGCATGCTCCTGCGTGAATACTTGGAAGCAAAAGGCTACAACACCACCCTGTGTCAAGATGGCGAGGAAGGGCTTACAGCCTTCCTGCAAGGAACATTCAACCTCTGCATTCTCGACGTGATGATGCCACGCATGGACGGATTTACCCTCGCAAGCAAAATTCGGGAAACGGACTACGACATGCCTTTCATGTTCTTGACAGCCAAAAACCTCAAAGACGATGTGCGTGCAGGCTTCGAACTCGGGGCGGACGACTACATCACCAAGCCATTCTCTATGGAAGAAGTCGTGCTGCGAATAGAAGCAATCCTGCGACGCGTGAGGGGTAAAAAGAGCAAGGACATGACGCTCCGCCAAATTGGCAAGTTCACTTTCGACACGCAGAAGCAAATTCTAACATTGGGTGACATCCAAGAGAAACTCACTACGAAGGAGGCTGAACTGCTCACACTGTTGAGCAACCGACAGAATGAGCTTCTGCAAAGAGACTACGCTTTGAAAACCATTTGGATTGACGACAACTACTTCAACGCTCGCTCTATGGACGTGTACATCACCAAGTTACGCAAGCATTTGAAGGCTGACCCAAACGTGGAGATAATCAACGTGCATGGCAAAGGATACAAGTTGGTAATATCCCACAAAGAAGAGAAAGAGAATTAGCATTCTAATAACGCAACAAAGAGTGAAAGCCCGCAATTCGTGTCATTTGTGACATCTGAATTGTGGGCTTTCACTCTTTCTGTCCCCCCCTTAAAAAAGCAAGAGTTCTTTATACCACCTTCTTGTTTACAAAGATGTGAGTTATCAGACCTACGATGATCAAAACAACGCTACCCCATGTGTACCAGTTCTGGTCTGCAAGGTCTGCCATAAATGGAACCAAGGCACAAAGCACAAGCAGCAATGCGCCTAAGATGATAAGTATTAAACCAAGATTTTTCATTGTATTTATTTATTTTTTATGTTATACTACACTAATCAACCACAAAATAACGACTTTTTCTTGAAACCACGAAACATTTTGTAAAGAAATTCACATTTTCATTACAAAATAAAAAGAATAGGCATCTATTTCTCTACTTTTAGCACATCTGAAACTATCATCACGCATGGTTTATATCCACAGCAACATATTCGCCACCGCTCACTCTCCAGCATAATCTTCTGCCGCCACACTTCTTTCCTCCTCATAGTCAAAATCATAAGTGAATTTCGCCCCTTCGTTTTCGAGTGCAATGACATTGAGAGTACGCAGCAAACCCTGCAAAGTCCTCATGCGCTCTTTCGATTTCAGTTGACACTCCCATATCTCCACCGTATGCCAGCCCAACTCCTTCAACGCCACTCTCGCCTCGTGGTCACGTTCACGGTTTCTGCGAATTTTATTCGACCAATAATCCACGTTTGTTTTCGGCATCACATACATAGAGCATCCCTCGTGTCCATGCCAAAAGCATCCGTTGATGAAGACGCACGTACGCAACCCCACTATGGCAAGGTCAGGTGTGCCGGGCAACGACTTCGCATGTATGCGGTAGCGGAAACCATTGCTAAACAGGAAACGACGCACGAGCATTTCTGGTCGAGTATCTTTCGACCGTATCTTACGCATACAGTCACTGCGTTGCTCTGGGGTCATCTTGTCAGCCATAAACCTATATCTTCCTATACAACCGCAATCAATGCCACTTTAGATTTCTACTTATATATAAACTTTATCGAAACCCAAAGTTTTTAAGCAATCATACCGATTTTATTTCTTTATGACATCTATAAGTTTGTCGTATGTCAGCCCGTCGAAACCATTGAGAACATAATGGCACTTGTCACGTATCTCGTCGGGAGTGTGACTTGTGGCAAGTCCTATTGTGAATATGCCCGAGGACATTCCTGCTTGCAACCCAGTGTAAGCATCCTCAAAGACTACGCACTCGCCAATGGCTGCATTGAAAGTCTTTGCACCGAGCAAATAGCAGTCGGGGGCAGGTTTAGAGGCTGTGAAATCTTCAGCGGTCAGAACCTTGTCAAAAAGAGCGTTGAAGTTAGGGATTTGGCGGACGACACTCTCTATTTTAAGCGTGTTAGAACTTGTGACTAAGGCACACTTTACGCCATGATTTTTAAGGTCTTGAATAAAATCTACTGCTCCGGGGAGAAACTCATATTTCATCTGTGCCTCCCATGCGTTCAGTTCGTCCGTAATGGTCTGCTGCGTATCGGGGTCAGGGAAATATGTAGCGTAGATATTAGTTAATGTCGTTCCCTTTATGTCATTTGCCAAATTGGGAACATCGGGACGATAACGGCGACCTATTGCCTCCCAAAATGTGGAGTATTGCCCTTCGGTGTCGATGAGCGTACCGTCAAGGTCAAACAGAGCGGCTTTCAGCTTGGGAGCAGTCGGCGTGCGGTATTTCTCCACCAGTCCGTTATTGATGATGTCATAGACTTCCTGCATTATGACTTTCGTTGCTTTGCCCTTACGTTCATCTGCCGTGATAGGCTTGTGGATTGTCAGCGTCACTGTTCCTCTGCTGACAGACTTTGCGTTTCGGCTGAACACATCGAAACTGCCGTTGATAGTAAGTGGAACAATGGGCAGTCCTATCTCATTGGCAAGCATGAACGAGCCACGTTTGAATGGACTCATCTTGCCATTGCGAGTGCGTGTTCCTTCTGGGAAAATAATCATTGACATACCTCCTTGCAGTGTCTCGCGAGCCTGTTGAACAGCCTTTGCTATACCCGAAATGCCGTCGGCAAGGTAGATGTGCTTAGACTTTACGCAAGCATAGCCGACGAATGGTATTTTTTTCAGATACTCTTTCATCATCCACTTGAAGTTATGCCCAAGATAGCCGTATGCGAGGAAGATGTCGTAATATCCCTGATGATTGGCAAGGAACACATAACTCTCATCTTTCTTGATGTTATCTCTTCCTTCAACTTTCACTTTGAGAAGGAACAGCCAAAAGGCACACTTTGACCAAAATTTCGGGAGGTAATACGCCACGAAATCAGTATCGCCAAAAAAACCTGCAATGATGACGCTTGTTGACACGAAGATAGTGATGACGATGAAAATAGGGAGTGCGATACAAAAAGAATATATTTTATACAAGATGTTAAGCATTGTTTTATTGATAGTTTTAGAGTTATTGTTCTGTTGTTTATATCGTATATGTTTATCTGAGCCTCATAATGTTACCGGCTTCAATAGCCTTTTATTTTCTGCGGTATTCCTCTATGCAGAGTGATGACATTTACCTCGGGCCATGCACCGAAGCGGAAGGGGAACATCACCGCTCCTATACCGTCACTCACATTGAGAATACGTCTGCCGTTGCTATACGCCCCCGACCATTCTGTGTAAATAGGGGCTACAGGAGACCATCCAAACACCTTGAATTGTCCTGCGTGAGTATGTCCAGAAAGTGTTAGTTGAATATCCGTCTGCGGAAGAATTTTGCGTTGCCAAGCGGTTGGGTCATGGCTCAATAACACCGTGAAACTGCCGTCCTTCACACCTTTCATCGTTTTCTTCAAGTCGCCATAAGAGGGGAAAGGCGGTCGTCCGTCATTCTCTATACCAGCAATGACGATAGAGTCTTTTCTTCGATGTATGGTGCGGTGTTCGTTCAGCAATAAAGTCCACCCGTAACTCTTTATGCGGCGTTGCAACTCGTTGACATCAGCCTCTCGGTCTTTCTCATTAGGATATTTAATGTACATACTGTAATCGTGGTTTCCCATTACAGCAAACACTCCGTCGGGGGCTTTCAGACGGCTCAGATCACGCTTAAATCCGTCAAGTTCAGCACTTTGGTGGTTCACAAGGTCACCAACAAACAATATGGCATCGCATTGCTGCCTATTGATTAAGTCAACTATTTTCCGTACATCTGCTTCGTTACCATCCCTAAATGTGCCTATGTGCATATCAGAGAACTGGGCAATGCAATAGCCCTCAAATTCCTGCGGAAGGTCGGGGAAATAGAAAGACTGCTGATGAACAACATAATAATGCCTCCCCACAAAATATCCAAGACAAAGGATGCTTGCCGCCATGATGCTTAATGTCATCCCTAAAATGCGGAAGCCACGTTTGAAAATGCACTTGAAACGACGAGAAACTTGTAATACTTGAAATACAATCCATATCACGAAATGTCCGATGATGTCGCAAACCATAAACAGTGTTTTCGGAATGCACACAATCAAGAAAACCAGCATGTACATGCCCACCCATGACTGATGCTCTGGCTTCATATCGTTGCTGCTCATAATGACAACTGCCGCCACAGCAAGCAGCAGCGAAGGCAGAAAGCACAAGAGACGCAAAGATAGCCGTTTTGTCCAGCGACGTATATACATTATATATATATATGTGTCGGGCAATACCAACAACAGCATTATCAATATAAGTATTCTTAGCAGCATGGAAGATATTTCTTAATTTCGTTTAGTGTCATATTTCTACGCCTTGCATAGTCGCGAGCCTGCGTCTCGTCTATCTGTCCGACAGAGAAATACTGTGCTTGCGGAAGGCTTATCATAAAGCCGCTCACAGAGGAGTGGGGCTGCATCATGGCGTGTTCTGTCAGCGTGATGCCAATGCTCTTGAACTCAATTATTTCATCAAGAATGAAATTGATTGACATATCAGGCAGACAAGGATAGCCAACAGCGGGTCTTATGCCTTGATATTTGCCTTGAAGCATCTCTTCCGTCGTGAGACTTTCATCGGGTGCATACCCCCATATTGTTTTGCGAACCTCCTCGTGAAGCCTCTCCGCACCAGCCTCTGCCAGTCGGTCGGCAAGAGTCTGTAGCAACATTCTGTTGTAGTCGTCGTTGGAGAAAGTCACCTCGTCATTGTTTACTGATGCGGCAAACACTCCTATTTTATCCTGCTTCAGCGATGTTTTAGGGCGAATGTAGTCGCTCATACATCGGCAAAATCCGTCTTGCCCTATGTTCTGCTGACGAAGCATCGGAATGTGTATCGGTTCGCCCACAGGATGACTGCTCCCGCACTCACACGGCATCATCTTCTGCACCACAATGTCATCTCCATCACTATATGCTGGCAGTATTTCCACAACCGTTTTTATCTTTATGTATGGCTGCAGTTTGCCAAGCATCTTCATGGCTTCCTGTCGCAGTTGTTCGCCTTCGTCTGTGTCAGACTTTACAGACCATGCGTGAAAGAAATACACCCAGTTTATGTATGCTGTCAAATCGCTTATGGTGTAATCCCTACGCATTATTCCGCCTCAAAAACCAGTTCCTTTCCACGTATGCCGTCAACCACAATGCCGTCGCAATACGCTGTTCGTCCGTTCACAATGGTGCGTCTCACCTTCCATTTGAACGTGCGTTCATCCATCGGTGTCCAGCCACACTTCGTGTAATATCGCCCATTCAGCACCTGCCAGTTGCCCTGTGGGTCAACCAGCGTCAAATCTGCGTAATATCCGGGGCGGATAAATCCCCTCTTTTCTATCTTGAAGAGTTTTGCAGGATTATGCGACATCAAGTCTGGGATACGTTCAATAGGCAACACTCCATTTTCATACATCTCAAGCATAGATACGAGAGAGAACTGTATCATCGGCATGCCCGAAGCCGCCTTCAATGCCCCTCCCTGCTTCTCGTTCAAGAGGTGTGGGGCATGGTCGGTAGCCACAACATCTATCAGTCCATTAGTCAACGCTTCACGCAAAGCCGCCTTATCTTCGGGAGTTTTTACCGCAGGGTTGCACTTTATCAACGCTCCGTAATGGTCGTAATCTTCTGTGCTGAACATAAGGTGAGCAATGACCGCCTCAGCAGTAATTCTTTTTTCCTCGATAGGGCGATTGTCAAACAGTTCCAACTCCCTTGCCGATGACACATGAGCGATGTGCAGACGTGAATTCGTCTCCTTCGCCAACTGTACGGCAAGCGATGACGAGGCATAGCATGCCTCCACGCTGCGGATGCGTGAGTGATACCTCACAGGAAAATCATTCTGCCCCTTATATCTCTTTCTGAAAGCCTTTATGTTGGCATTGATGATATTGGTGTCCTCACAATGTGCCATAAGCAACAGGGGCGATGATTCAAAGAGTTTACGCAAAGTCTCCTCTCTATCGACAAGCATATTCCCAGTGCTGCTTCCCATGAACACCTTAACTCCTGCCACACGCTTTCTGTCAAGCCTCTGTATCGTCTCCACATTATCGTTGGTAGCCCCAAAGAAAAAGGAGTAGTTCACCCTGCTGTGCTTTGCTGCACGCTTGAACTTATCCTCCAACAGTTCTATAGTCGTCGTCTGCGGATTTGTATTCGGCATTTCCATATATGAGGTTACACCTCCAGCGGCAGCCGTGCGACTTTCGCTCGCAATGTCCGCCTTGTATGTCAGCCCCGGCTCGCGGAAATGCACATGGTCATCAATCACACCGGGGAACAGATACAGCCCCGTGGCATCAATCTCGTTATTGTAAGTCTGCGAAGAGTCGTCGCCCTCCACAACCTCCTGTATCATCTGCCCTTCAATAACCACCGAGCCGACAAACACTCGCCCTTCGTTCACGATGGTCGCATTCCTTATTATCGTTCTCATTGCGCTTTCGGATATTTCTTAAACCAACCATCCAGCCTCAGCCTCATCACCCCGAAGAATGCCTCGCCAAAAATGCCTCCACTCATCTTCGACACGCCTTCCACACGGTTGACAAAAATCACTGGCACCTCCTTGATTTTGAAGCCACACTTATATGCTGTAAACTTCATCTCTATCTGGAAACCATAGCCCTTGAACCGTATGGCATCAAGGTCAATCGTCTCCAACACACGCCGCTTGTAGCACTTGAACCCCGCCGTCGTGTCATGCACCTTGAACCCTGTGATGAGACGCACATACTGCGAAGCAAAATACGACATCAGCACTCGTCCTATTGGCCAGTTCACCACGTTCACGCCCGACACATACCGGCTGCCTATGGCGAGGTCGTACCCCTCGTCGGCACACGCCGCATAGAGCCGCGGCAAGTCATTGGGATTGTGCGAGAAATCGGCATCCATCTCGAAGATGTAATCATACTTATGCTTGATGCTCCACTTGAACCCTGCAATATACGCAGTCCCCAACCCCAGTTTTCCTCTACGCTCCAGCAAGAACAACTGCTCCGCAAACTCCGTTTCCATCAGTCTCTTAACGATAGCCGCCGTGCCATCGGGAGACCCGTCGTCTATCACAAGAATATGAAAACACTTCTCCAAAGCAAATATCGCCCTGATGATTTTCTCGATATTCTCTTTCTCGTTGTAGGTAGGTATAATAACTATGCTGTCACTCTTGGCCATAGGACACAATACTTTATCATTGCAAAGATAAGCAAAAAGAGAAAGAAAACAAAAATAAAAAGCGGAAAATGTGTGTTTTTATCAGCCGTCAATGCCGAAAACAGATAGCCGTGACAATTTACAACCTTGAGCGAAGCACAAATATCATCCATCAGCCGCCGGGTTTTACCTCCCACATTCGCACCCCACGAAAACGCCCTATAATCACAGACTTTTTATTTGGGAGTCAAGCCACGACAGTTTGGCATTATATACGCTGATGAGCCTATCAATAGCGTCATCGAATGGCAAATCTTTATCGCCGTTGACCGAACCGTCCGAGTGCGCCGACAAAGGCCACATCTTATAGTTTATCTCATTAGATGCTCTTATCTCAGATGCCACCTTCCTTATATACGTCGGAACAGTGTCGAACCTAGGCTTAAACATTGCCCATCTTTCTTTCACAAGAGCGACAAACTGAGGGTCGGAAAACAGCCTGTCGTAATAGATGTCAGATTTTGCTGTCCAGACAGAGGCTTTCTTGGGCGATAGCGTATAATAGTCAAAGTCCCACACAGGCCCTGCTTTTAGTTTTCCATTCCTGTCTTTGTGCATGTAGGAACTTTTGGGATGGGCAGATTCATCGTTAGTCATCAGTTCGTGTACAAACCACCAGTCAACAAACGAGTTTAGGTCTATGTAGTCAGTGTACTCACGAGTAGCAAGCCAATCGCTGCCATACAACTTTTTCTCCATAGTGTTGACATAGTTTTCAAAGTAAGAGAACTGAGCGGGTTGCAGCAGGTCTTCGTCAGGGTCTTTGAACATGTAAGGCAGTGATTTCGTTGCCGACCTGAATTTGTTTATTTCATCATAATATATATCAAGTTCCACGAGATACCCTCCTGTCACATCCTCACCATCAACATCCGTTGCTTTCATCTTGGTGACATTCACCCTGTTCTCGTCTATCTTGATTTGTTCACAGAGATAATAATTTCCTATGTGTTTCCCGTTCAGCACAACCTCCACAAACACACCTCGCGGCGTCCATTCCAGCCCTGTCAAACTTGATATATGGAATGCTATGTCGTTGCGCATCAGCGTTCTGTCCATCCAATTGGCGAGCAGCACCCATCGCTTGTGTCGCGGCATCCCAAGGATTTCCGCACTGCGGCTCAACTTCAAGGCGTATGGCTTCTTAGGCTTTCCCCATGAAGTGTTCCCTCTGCCACGGATTTGCAACGCTTCATCGCTGTAACCAATGCTACCATCCGCATTTATGATGGTGATTGAAGCGTTTTCCATCCATTCCTCTTTGCTGGTGATGCTTACCTTACCGGGTGTATTGATACAGACAACGGGAAGTCCTGTGTCTGGAATAGGCACACAAAACTGAGGCTCATAAAACGTGATAGAGTCAATGCCTTCCATAAGGCTAATCTCCAAGCCCTCAGCAATATCAACCTTAGTGTATTCACCTCCCTTACAGATATAGATGCTCTGTGCAAGCATCGTCGTACATGCAAGGGCGATAACTATGGATAAAAGCGCTTTTCTCATACAGTGCAAAGGTATGTCTTTTATAAATAACGGGCTGCAATGGCTGTCACGCACTATGACTCGCTTTGCTCTATTGTGGAAAGCACTGCCAAGGCGCTGTCCATTGTAGCGACGCCCTTTACCAACAGCGATTTCCTTTCGTTGTCACGCAGTGTGCAGAGCCTGCCGTTGTGGGCAACGTACATTATCACTTTCTCGAAAGCCTTGCTTTGGAAGTATTCGGGGTCGAGGGCAAAGTATAAAATCATCCGCCCCTGCTTCAGCACCACCTTCTCGATGCCGAGACGACGTGCCGACCATTTGATTGGAATGACTTTCAGCAACTCCTCGCCTACTGGCGGAATTTTGCCGAAACGGTCAACCAGACGCTTCATGTAGTCGTCCAGCTGCTGAGGGCGGGTAAAGGAGTCGAGTTCGCGGTAGAGGCTCATCCTCTCTCCGCTGCTCGGCACATATTCTTCTGGCAGGAAGGCAGGGATGTCGCTCTCCACATTCGTCTCGGTCACGAAGTGTTCTCCGCTGATTATGCCGTCCTCGTCTTTGTCTTCGTCGGCAAAGAGTTCGGTAAATTCCTTGTCTTTCAGTTCCGCAACTGCTTCATTCAGAATCTTTTGGTAAGTCTCATAGCCGAGGTCGGTGATGAAGCCGCTCTGTTCAGCACCGAGCATATTACCCGCCCCGCGTATGTCGAGGTCTTGCATGGCGATGTGGATGCCACTTCCGAGGTCGCTGAAGTTCTCGATGGCTTGTAAACGGCGACGAGTGACATCGCTCAGAGCCGCGAGAGGTGGAGCGATAAGATAGCAGAACGCCTTTTTGTTGCCTCTGCCCACACGTCCTCTCATCTGATGAATGTCCGACAAACCGTAATTCTGTGCGTTGTTTATGATGATAGTGTTTGCATTCGGCACATCGATGCCGTTCTCCACTATGGTGGTGGAGAGCATCACATCGTAGTCGTAGTTCATAAAATCAAGGATAACCTGCTCCAGTTCCTGCGGATTCATCTGTCCATGCCCCACACATATCCTCGCATCGGGAACATGCCTATGTATCATCGCCTCCAACTCCGCCAGATTGCTAATTTTGTTGTTCACGATGAACACCTGCCCGTTGCGGCTCATCTCGAAATTGATTGCTTCGGCAAACACTTCGGGCGAAAACGTATGTATCTCAGTCTGAATGGGATAACGGTTGGGAGGGGGAGTCTGTATGATTGACAGGTCTCTCGCTCCGAGCAGGGAGAATTGCAACGTGCGAGGTATAGGCGTGGCGGTCATTGTAAGCGTATCGACATTGACCTTCATTGCACGGAGTTTCTCTTTGGTAGATACGCCGAACTTCTGCTCTTCGTCGATGATGAGCAGACCTAAGTCCTTGAACTGCACCTGCTTGCCAATCAGTTTGTGCGTTCCGATGATGATGTCAACCTTGCCGTCCTTCAAGTCCTCCAGCACCTGCTTGAGTTCTTTCGGCTTTCTCGCCCTTGTGAGATATTCCACCCTGACGGGGAAATTCTTCAAGCGATGCAAGAAAGTCTGATAATGCTGATACGCCAGCACCGTTGTAGGCACCATTACAGCCACCTGCTTGCCGTCGGTCGCCGCCTTGAATGCCGCACGTATTGCCACCTCTGTCTTGCCAAATCCCACGTCGCCACACACGAGCCTGTCCATTGGGCGAGGCTTCTCCATGTCGCCCTTAACGTCCTGCGTGGCTTTCAGTTGGTCTGGGGTGTCCTCATAGGTGAAGCTTGCCTCCAACTCGTGCTGCATGTAGCCGTCCTTGCTATATGCGAAGCCCTTCTCCTTCATGCGTGCGGCATACAACTGTATGAGGTCGCGAGCAATGTCCTTCACCTTTGCCTTCACTCGCTCCTTCATCCGCTCCCATGCGCCTCCGCCGAGACGGTTCAAGTGCGGTGCTTCGCCCTCCTTGCCCTTGTATTTCGACACTTTGTGCAGAGCATGGATAGACACATACACCGTATCTTCATTGCGGTAGATGATTTTTATCATTTCCTGCATCACGCCATTCTGCGGCACACGCACAAGCCCTCCGAAACGCCCGATGCCGTGATCGATATGCACCACATAGTCGCCAATCTCAAACTGCTGTATCTCTTTCAGCGTCAAAGCAACCTTGCCTTTCCTCGCCTTTTCGCTTTTGAGATTATATTTGTGGAAACGGTCGAATATCTGGTGGTCGGTGAAGAAGCACTGTTTCAGCGTATGGTCGATGAAACCGCCGTGAATGGCTCTATTGACAGGCGAAAACCTTATTACATCTACCTCCGTCTTCGCCATTTCCTCGAAGATGTTTTGCAGTCGGGCTATCTGCTTCTCGCTGTCTGCGAAGATGTTTATCTTGTAGCCCTCCGACAGCAGACGCTGAAACTCATTGCCCACCAACTCGAAATTCTTGTGGTACAGCGGCTGCGGCACAGTGTTGAAATGAATGCTGTTGCCGTCCTTCGATACGCTTTGCCTCATTTCCAAATGTCGGAAGTTGCACACCTGCCTCTTGAATGTCTGCTCATCTATAATAAAGTGGCTGAACAACTGCTCGTCGTTGCTCTCCGCCTCCGATTGCGCCTGCACCGAAAAGCCCTCGCTATGTATTTGGGCTATCTTGTCAACCACATATAAAAGGTGCTGCGTCACAAGCAGCGTGTCCTCAGGCAGAAACTCCAAGAAAGAGATATACTCCGCACCCTCCTTCTGCATCTCCGGCACTATAGTCATCGTATCGACCTTCTCCTGCGACAATTGGCTCTGCACGTCAAACGAGCGTATGCTGTCCACGTCATCTCCAAAGAAGTCTATGCGGAAAGGCAAGTCGGAAGAATAAGAAAAAATATCCACTATGCTGCCTCGCACGGCGTATTGCCCCGGCTCATACACATAGTCCGTACGCTGAAAGCCAAGGTTGAAAATCCTCGTCTCCAGTTCGCCAATGTCAATGGTGTCGCCAACCCTCACCGTCAGCGTGTTCTCGTTCAAGTCGCTCTGCGACACCACCCTCTCCGCCAAGGCATCGGGATAGGTCACAACAAGCACATTCTCATCGTGTACCCTCGTCAGCACCTCCGTCCTCAAAATCTCGTTTGCAGCGTCCTTCTGATTGTATTTGATAGCACGCCTGTACGATGAGGGGAAGAACAGCACCTTCTTGTCGCCCAGCATCTGCGTGAGGTCGTGATAAGCGTATCCTGCGTCGTCGCCGTCGTTCATCACCACCAACATAGTGGGGCATTTCCATTTGCCGCTAAAAACAGACGCCAACAGCATCATAGCCGACGAGCCGCACAGCCCGTCAGCCTTTATCTCCCTCTGCTTGCCGTCTTTTATCCGCCCGACAAGTTTCTTGGCTTCTTCCGACGAGGCCAAGCACGAAAGCACATCCTTTGTATCCAAATGTCAAAACCTTTTTATGCTGAAGCCGTCAGTTTTGGCTCATACATGCGAGCAAACAGTCGCAGGAAAAACATCACATCTTCCGACGGCTCTTCCTGCCTCTTTCCCAACTCTATTATTTTCGACATTTCATTCTCTGCTAAAGTAGAATCATTCATAGGCAAATGGTTTACAACACATCAACATTTTCTTTCTATACTTTTAATAACGAAAGACAATGCGGATTATTATATGATTTCGCCTTATGCTGCAAAAAATGAACATATAACGCAAGTTCGGCGAATTAGAGTTTAACCTAATCCGCCGAACCTACATTTATATAGCACTAACAAATGCTGTGCTTCTTCGTCATACAATGATTACTTAACAGCAGCACCATTGACGCCATACTTCACGCCGTTGCGGTAGATAACAACCTTACAGCCTTCGAGGTACTTGCCGTTTGCTTTCACTGCGTCAGAGTTGACGGAGTTGATGCTGACAGCAGTACCAAGCCCATCCTTTGCATCTTCTTCTGTTGCTGCGAATACAGCAGTCAAGATAACCTGTTCAGTGAGTGTGATAGTGATAACAGGAGTTGCATCAGCACTTGCCTTTGTACCAACAAGAGTTGCTGCATATTCAGCAGGTGCCATATTCCCTCTTGGAGCATATACTGTAGCATCATCGCAAGTATAAGATACAGAACCGTCTGCATTATCTGTCACAATGACATTGTCAATGGTGAACTCTGGGATAGCAACTGGCATAGGTACAAGGCTACCTACAAAGTTGATGCCGGAGAATGTTATGCTTGTCACACCGTCAACAGGGTCAGCGATAGTAACTGTCTGTGCCTCTGTGTAATCACCCATACTCGTGTTCATTGCTCTGTGGAAGCCGTTCTCTGCGAGGTATCCCTCATAAACAGTGCCTGTTATTACAGGAGTTTCCTTTACAAATGTAGCGGTAACAGTAACGTTAGATATTGGCATGACGAAAGTATAGTCGTCAGATACGTTTACGACGTCACCGTTAGCGTCTGTTACAGTAAGTTCTTCGAGTACGCAGCCCTCGTCAGGAGTTACCGTGAGAGTAACCGTTTCACCTGCCTTGGCTTTCTCCACACTTGCTTCTACCTTACCGTTCTCTGTGTCTGCTATTTTAATAGTTCTGTCTGCACTACCCGTAGCGGCAAATTTGGCTGTCAGTATCAATCCTGAATTTAAAGTAACAGTAATAACAGGGATTGACTCTGCGTCAGCAGCCTTAGTACCTTCAAGAGTTACTTTGTAATTGGTTGTCATCATGCCTCTCTTTACGACAAGGTCAAAACTTTCGCAACTATATGAAACAGAACCGTCTTCTTCCTCTGTCACACTAACATTCTCAACCGTGAACTCTGAAGTAGTTATCATTTCAGTGTTTATGCCAGAGAATGTGATGTTTGTAGTGCCGTTGAAAGGTTCTTCAATAGTCACGGTCTGCTTTTCTTCTGAATTTCCAATTGGTCCCAGTGCTGGGTGTGAAAGTTCCTCCGCAATATAGCCCTCATAAGCAGTCTCTATAATTTGGGCTGTCCAGTAAGCATTGTTGGCAGTGGTCTTGTTCGCATATATTGTAGCGTCATTGCTATCCAGTCCGAGAAGTCCCTTTGCCCCTTTGAGAGTGAATCCTTGTGCATCAATTTCAACAGTCAATACATACGCTTGACTCATGTCTTCTGTAGTAGCCAATGTCCAGTTGTTATCGGTTGTCTTGAATATGTACTTGCCGTCTGTATTTGATATAACGTAGCCTCCGTCAACAGCAGTGAAGCAAACCTTTGCACCTGCTTCAACAGTAATATTATCGCTACCAACACACAAATTGCCTTCAACCGTATTATTAACAATATAATATGGTTTGCCATCTACAGGCTGATTGCGAGGAGCAGCAGCATAAGCAGCACGAGCAGCCTGCAATTCGTCTACAGCCTGTGCAATATCCTCTTCCGTAGAGGATTCTCCATTGATAACGGCTGCCGCCTTTTCATACGCAGCAACGTATGTGTTATAATCACTTTCTGAAACACAGAAAGGAGCCTTGCCCACACCTACTTTTGCATCAATTACAGCCTTTACGGAAGCAAGGAGATTTTGTGCAGTTACATCTTCAAGTTTCCAAATATAGGCTGGCTGATTTCTTTCAGTGTAACCTGCTTTTGCGTCAATTACAGTCCAGAATGCACTTGCGCCCCAAGCATCGCCTCCGGCATTTGTGGCACGAACAGCATACTCTCCATTTTCATGCTGGAAGAATACTTGACGCTCAAAATCATCACGGTTGTTTCCGTTTTCACACACAATGCTACCGCTGTTTACGATGGCACCATCTGAAGAGTTAGGGTTCATCTTTGGATTAGAAAACTTGCAACCGAGATTCCATCCTGTCTCGTAAGCCGTATTCGTTGCCTTTACAGCCTTGAACTCGAAATCCTTTGCGTCCTCTTCTGTTGACGTCAAAGTGCCGTCGGCTTTCAAATAATACTTTGTCTCTTGAACCTCAGTATAAACACGGTAGAAATTACCGTCTTTAATAGTTTCAAGAGCCTTCTGATACTCGGCATCTGTCTGTGCGTTTACCCCCCCAGAGAGAAGCAACGCCATTACTGCCAAAAAGAAATGTAGTTTTTTACTCATAAGTAAATGGATTAATTAGTTAAAATGAAATTTATTTAGGTTTATGTTGATTAGTCTTACTATAATCTTTATTATATATAATATATAGTTTTAGACTGCAAAGTAAATGAAAAAAAATGGATTTAGCAAGAAAGAGGGAGAAAAAACACAAAAAGAAGGAAAATACAGAGAAAAGCACAAGAAAACAGATAACGATTGGGGCTATTTTTCGATAGCGGTTTGTCGAACTAGCAGACAACCGCCGGCATAGATAATCTGCATTCGCTGACGATTATAATTTGTCACGG
>JAFLUT010000024.1 GCA_022508665.1 Prevotellaceae bacterium
CCGTGACAAATTATAATAGTCAGCCAATGCAGATTATCTATGCCAGCGGTTACCTGCTAGTTCGGCAAACGATTGTCTGCTTTTGTGCTTAGCGGTTGTTTACTTTTGTGCTTGATGGTTGTGTGTTTTACCAACAAATTCCCATGACAGATTGCGGTGTGTCGTTACAAGGATTGCAGTATGTCGTTCCAAAGCGCGGAAGAATGAGGGAAAGAGGCATTTGTCGCTTATTCTGATATAAAATAGTCGTTCCCAATGAAAAAAATGGGCGTATGTTTTTACCAATCGGCAGAAAATCACTAACTTTGCAACCGTTTTTGGGCATGCGTGCTCATGGCAAGCAATTAGATTTTATCAACATAATGTCTAACTTTATTTAATTACAAACAAACAATTTTTATTATTTATGGCAATTAAAGAAATTAATCCGCTGGCAGATTTCGATTGGGAAGCATTCGAAAACGACGGCGTGAGTGCTGCAGACGCTGCCACTCAAACTGCTGCCTACGAAGGCTCTCTCAGCAACGTCAATGACAACGAGGTTGTTGAAGGTACTATCACCGCAATCAACGACCGTGAAGTTGTTGTGAACATCGGCTACAAGAGCGAGGGCGTAATCGCAAAGAGCGAGTTCCGCTATGCTCCAGAACTCAACGTTGGCGACAAGGTTGAGGTGTACATCGAAAGTCAGGAAGACAAGAAGGGACAACTCGTGCTTTCTCACAAGAAGGCTCGTCAGGCTCGCTCTTGGGATCGTGTTAACGAGGCTCTCGCTAACGACGAAATCGTTAATGGCTTCGTTAAGTGCCGCACTAAGGGCGGTATGATTGTTGACGTGTTCGGTACAGAGGCATTCCTCCCGGGTTCACAGATTGACGTTAAACCTATCCGCGACTACGATACATTCGTCGGCAAGACTATGGAGTTCAAGATTGTGAAAATCAATCAAGAGTTCCGCAATGTCGTTGTTAGCCACAAGGCGCTTATCGAGGCTGAACTTGAGGCTCAGAAGAAGGAAATCATTTCTAAACTCGAGAAGGGTCAAATCCTCGAGGGTACTGTCAAGAACATCACTAACTACGGTGTATTCATCGACCTTGGCGGTGTTGACGGTCTCATCCACATCACAGACCTCTCTTGGGGACGTGTCAGCGACCCAAAGGAGATTGTTGAACTCGACCAGAAACTCAATGTCGTTATCATCGACTTCGATGACGAGAAGAAGCGTATCGCTCTCGGTCTGAAGCAGTTGACTCCACACCCATGGGATGCTCTCTCTGATGACCTCAAGGTTGGCGACAAGGTGCATGGTAAGGTTGTTGTAATGGCTGACTACGGTGCATTCATCGAGATTGCACCGGGCGTTGAAGGTCTCATCCACGTATCTGAGATGTCTTGGAGCGCACACATCCACTCTGCACAGGACTTCATGAAGGTTGGTGACGAGGTTGACGCTGTTATCCTCACTCTCGACCGCGACGAGCGCAAGATGTCTCTCGGTGTTAAGCAGTTGAAGGACGACCCATGGGAGAACATCGAAACTAAGTATCCTGTTGGCAGCAAGCACACTGCAAAGGTTCGCAACTTCACTAACTTCGGCGTGTTCGTTGAGGTTGAAGAAGGTGTTGACGGTCTTATCCACATCTCAGACCTCTCTTGGACAAAGAAGGTTAAGCACCCATCAGAGTTCACTAAGATTGGCGCTCAGATTGAGGTTCAGGTGCTTGACATCGACAAGGAGAACCGTCGTCTCTCACTCGGCCACAAGCAACTCGAGGACAATCCTTGGGACAAGTTCGAAGAGGTTTACACTCTCGACTCTGTACATCAGGGCAAGATTACTGAGGTTCTTGACAAGGGCGCAGTCATCGCTCTCGAAGGCGGCGTAGAAGGTTTCGCTACTCCAAAGCACCTCGTTAAGGAGGACGGAAGCCAAGCGCAACTCGGCGAGACTCTCGATTTCAAGGTAATTGAGTTCAACAAGGAGGCAAAGCGCATCATCCTGTCTCACTCACGCATCTTCGAAGATGTTGCTCGTGCAGAGGCTAAGGCAGCGAAGAAGGCTGAGACTGCTGCAAAGAAGGCGGCTCGTCCACAGAAGGAGCAGACTCCTGTCATCAAGAACGTTGCAGCATCTACTTCTCTTGGCGACAACGACGCTCTTGCAGCCCTCAAGGCTAAAATGGAAGGAGAATAAGTAATAGTTTTTTCTTACATATTTGTGAATGGGACACGTCCACACGGATGTGTCCTTTCTTTTAAGCAATTGTTATCTGACAATGAAACGATTTATACCAGCATTGATAATCATACTGTTAGTATGTTCATGCAACTCGCAGCAGAAAGATAGACTCCCGGCTGACGGTAGCGCATCAAGTGAAGAAGCATATCCCACAGCAGAGGAAATGCTGCGTGACAGCATCGCACGGAAAGAGGATGTAGGCACGGAGTGTGCCACTATCTGCCAACGCATAATACTGGCAGAAGAAATGCTGTCAGCCGTAAAATCTCCTGATGCCTTGATTTCAGCAAAAAAGGAGTATCTAACTCTCGTTGCATCACTAAGTAAAGGAATGTCGGGCATCACCCCGCAGGAGCAAAGTGTCATAAATGCTTACAAGGCAAATCTCGACAACACCTATACATCAATATGCCGAGAATATGAAATACCAGCCAGTGGAGTAATCTCAAATCTCAACAATCTTATCCGCCGCATAGACGATGTACACACCAAAAGTGAACTCATCCGTTTTCAAGACGTGCGTATAGGCATGCTCCGCAAACTCGACGACATATATCTGTGCGTCGAACATAACAGCAACAAGATACCAGAAATAAAACGATTGAGCCAAACATTAAAGACTAAATACGAAAACAAGAAGCATGAGTTTGGGATGGAATAAAGTGAACCCTAAAAGTTGTATTGCAACTTTTAGGGTTCACTTTATTATATCTACAAATGCTATAAGATGAATGGCTGCCTACCATCTAAAATAATAGTCATCCCATCCCCAATCACTATTCGCAACCATCTTTGTAGGATAGCCATCGGAGTTAAATTGCCATGTAAAAGTTTCTATGTAAGTATCAGATGGAGAGTCCGAATAAGTCTCCGTAAGAAATGCAGGCAAATTTTTAGTGGGCTTGCCAAGAAGACCAGCATAGTAAACATACCACATTTCGTCCATGTCGATGCCAAAAGTTTCGTCGAACAGCATCAAGCATCCCTTGTTCTCAATCATTGTCGGATAACTTGCCGAAGTATAACCTACTGTATAGTCGCTGCCTTCACCATCTTCTTCAGAGCGCATCTTCACTTTTGTGATGTTTCCATTCTGATAAGTAATGTTAGTTACCTCATTGCCTCCCTCAGAACGCTTCATGTAATTAAGTTGACCATCACTGTTATAGCCAAACTCCCACGTATCTATTTCATAATCGTCTTCATCATCAATGTACACCTCTTCGCAATATCTCACGAAGCCATTATCTCCTACCTCCATATTGAGGATAAACCACTCGCCTACCACTTTGATTGTCCTTTCTGGATTTATGGCACGGCTTACAAGCCCCGAACCATAAGTGAAACTCAATCGCTCTCCATCTTCTGTAACAACCTCAACCACCTGCCCGTCGCTGTTGTAAGTAAATGTTGCTCCCATCACAGACTTTGGCATCAAACCAGTAAAAACATTTGACGGATTAACAACAAGACTTCCATTGCCAACATCAGGGTTGTCCTTGCCATTGTCGTCACCATTACCAATGCCATGCTTGTCCTTGTCGTCATCATTCTCGCTACAAGAACAAAAGTTCACACACATCGCAGCCATAAGAAGGGAGGCTACACCCCATTTCACAAAGTTCTTCATTGTTTAGAAAAATCTGTCGCTCTCCAGCCTCAAGAAAGCAGTTAACTCATTTTAACGGAAAGGCGCGAGACTGTTATCATATTCCGTTGGTGGGTTCTGGACTACCTCTGCACTGAAAAAATGAGAACAACTCACACCCTCGGCTGTATATTACACCTCTTTTCAGTTAGGTATATACGAACCAAAGGAGAGCATATTATCATTATTCCCTCGTGCAGGTAAATTGTCCAGATTTGCCAACAAGGAATAAGCTAAACGCTTCCTTAATAATTATGTATGTTGTCCCTAAAAGGACACGGCAAAGGTAAGCATATTTTCTGAAAAACAAAGAATATAATGTAGTCTTATTCTTCTTTGAATAAAAATTATGCTGTTTTTTTACTCTTTATGACGAGTTTTAATAACAACAAATGGCAATGAAAGGGCAAAAACAAGCAGTTGGGCTTATCCATTTTAGACGTTGCCGTCTATCTCTCCAAGGCATCATAGCCAACTCCTAAAAAGGCTCATAGCCAACATCGAAATCGGTGTGACTCAGACCACTTCAGAGGTGTGAGTCATACCGATGAAGCGGTCTGAGTCACACCGTTTTTGAGGTTAATAGCGGTAACAAAATGAGCAAAAAGGGTGAAGGCTGTTGAGGTAGGCGGTTTACGTCTTTTGAAGCAGGTTGTTTACATCATTTGAAGCAGGCAAATTACTTCATTCGAGACAGACAAATGACTTTATTTGAGGTAAACGATTTATATCATTTTAGGCATACTAACACTGTTCCTCGACTTAAAAGATTAAGAAACATTGACAAAGATTGTGTTAAAGTTTGGATATTAGTCTGAAAAAGTGTAACTTTGTACCTACATATAAATAATGTGTAAAAATGTTTGCAAAAGAGATTTATGTGCAGCGTCGGGCTGAGTTGAAGGCTCGAGTTGGCGAGGGGCTTATACTTTTGTTCGGAAACAATGACGCTCCGAGCAATTACCCGGCAAATGCCTATCGTTTCAGACAAGACAGTTGTTTTCTGTATTTTTTTGGACAGAAACGCGAGGGACTGGTGGGTGTCATCGACGTTGATAATGATAAAGAATACATTTTCGGGGACGACATCGACATCGACGATATCATCTGGACAGGATATGTGCCTTCGGTGAGCGACCTCGCGACTGAGGTGGGAGTGAGCAACACTGCACCGATGGCAGAACTTCAAACCGTTGTCAATTCGGCAAAGGCAAAGGGGCAGACGATACATTTTGTGCCGCAATGTCGCCACGACCTGATGATTCAGTTGGCAGACCTTGTGGGTATCCATCCTCTTCAGTCGAAGGAGAAAGCATCGGTGAAACTCATTAAGGCAATCGTCGACATGAGAGCGGTGAAGAAGGCGGAAGAGGTGGCAGAGTTGAAAAAGGCGGCAGACATCGGTTATATGATGCACACCACTGCTCAGAAACTGTGTGCGGAGGGTGTGACGGAGAAATATATCGCAGGCGTGATAGAAGGAATAGCAATGAGTTATGGCGACCGCTGTTCTTTCCAGTCTATCCTCTCGATGCATGGCGAGATTCAGCACGGCTATCCGAGCCACTCGCCTATGGAGGCAGGGCGACTGATGCTGTGCGATGCAGGTGCTGAGACCGACGAGAACTACTGCTCTGACAATACGAGAGTTACGCCTATTTCGGGTAAGTTCACACAGCGTCAGCGTGACATATACGGCGCTGTTGAGGCGGCACATGATTGGGTAATAGAGAACGCCAAGCCCGATGTGAAGTGGCTTGATATGCACCTCGGAGCATGTCGTATCATTACTGACCATTTGAAAGCAATCGGGCTGATGAAGGGCGACACGGAGGAGGCTGTTCGTGCAGGTGCTCACGCTATGTTTATGCCTCACGGGTTGGGTCACATGATGGGGCTTGACGTGCATGACATGGAGGGGCTTGGACAGAACTTTGTCGGCTTTGACGATGAGGTGCAGCCATCCACTCAGTTTGGCTTGAACTGTTTGCGTTGCGGACGTCGCCTGCAAAAAGGATTTGTGATGACTGACGAGCCGGGCATTTACTTCATTCCTCACCTCATCGACTTGTGGCGGTCGGAAAAGAAACACACGGATTTCATCAATTACGATGCCGTGGAAGCATTCAAAGATTTTGGAGGAGTGCGCCTTGAAGACGATATAATAATCACAGACTCTGGATGCGAGATTATCGGAGACAAAATCATACCTTACCATATAGACGAGGTGGAAGAGCTCATCCGGAAATAGATGACGCATAACATTGTATATCAACATAATAACCTAATCAAATATAACATTTATGAAAAAGGCTTTTATTCTGTCGGCACTTCTTGTGCTTGCAACATCGCTCTTTGCACAAGAGGATGCTAAGAAAGATGAAGGATTTTCATTTACCGTCGTAAAGGAAAACCCTATCACATCAATCAAAAATCAGAACCGTTCAGGCACATGCTGGGCATACTCATCGCTTGGTTTCTTCGAGGCGGAGTTGCTGCGTATGGGCAAGGGCAACTACGATTTCTCTGAAATGTTCCTCGCTCATAAGACTTACGAAGACCGTGCAAAGGCGGCTGTTCGTATGCACGGCGACATCAGTTTTAGTCAAGGCGGTTCGTTCTACGACTGCGTGTATTGTATGAAGCACTATGGCATCATTCCCGAGTCTGCAATGCCTGGCCCTGGCACTTTGTATGGTGACACATTGGCAAACTTCACCGAGTTCTTTGCCGTTCTCGAACCACAAGTGGCAGCCATTGCGAAAGGGTCGCAGAAGAAACTTTCTCCTACGTGGTTCAAGGCTATCAATGCAACGCTCGACACGTATTTGGGCGAGTGTCCTACTGAGTTCACATACGAAGGTAAGAAATATACTCCTCAGTCCTATATGGAGTCAACAGGTCTCAAACTGGACGACTATGTGAGCCTCACATCGTTCACTCATCATCCTTTCTACGAGCAGTTCATCATTGAGGTGCAGGACAACTGGCGTTGGGGTCTTTCATACAATCTGCCTCTCGACGAGTTCATGGAGGTAATGGAAAATGCTGTCAACAGCGGCTACACTTTCGCATGGGGCGCTGACGTATCGGAGAATGGTTTCTCTCGCGATGGTATTGCTGTATGCCCAGACATTCAGAAGGTAAAGGACGAAAACGGCTCTGATTATGCACGCTGGTTTGGCAATTCTTATAGTTCACGTGCCAACTACACAGCACGTCCACTTCCCGAAATCACTGTAACTCAGGAACTTCGCCAAGAGGCATACGACAACTGGGAGACAACTGACGACCACGGCATGCTCATCTACGGTATTGCTAAAGACCAGAACGGCAAAGAGTACTTTATGGTCAAGAACTCTTGGGGTACTGACTACACATACAAAGGTGTGTGGTACGCATCAAAGGCCTTCGTTGCTTACAAGACTATGAATATTCTTGTACACAAAGATGCTATACCAAAGGCAATTGCTAAAAAGTTAGGATTGAAATAAGCCGCTGTAATGACCAGCAGATAACTCAAATCATCAATCAGCAAGGATGAGAATTTCGCAAAGTTCTCATCCTTTTTATATTGTCCAATCTAAAAAACAGCCCCTTACACTCCCGTAAATTACCCTCTGCAAAAATCGGCTCACAACAGGTGTCATTATTAACCTTTTTCTGTTCTTTTTGACAACGGCAGACCTCTGAAACTCCCAGCCGTTCACGATTATAATAGTCAGCCGTGACAAATTATAATAGTCAGCGGTGCCAGATTATCCCTGTCAGCGGTTGCGACTTACGAGACATGATAGTTCTCTCTTTGTACCTGTAGCGGTTATCTTATGACTCAGTGACAGATTGTCCGGTTGCAACAGCGGTAGTGCTTCACTGCATAATGAATATGCAGATGAAGCAATGTTCAAATGTAAAGGTGCCTTTGACTTCGATGATTAAATACAAATCATCTATGACAAACAAAAAGTAAACTAATAAATGAAAGTCTCTGGATGATTGCATTTAATTTATAACGGTAGCCACATTAGCAAAATAGCGATGTGGCTATTTGTTTTTGGTGTGTGTGATAAATTTTATATTTTCTATTATATCTGTCCTTTCCATATAGAAACGCATCGTTTATTTTTGATGTTGTCAATATTATGCGTAACTTTGCAAAGAAAAAGAAAGATTTTAATAAAAAGGACATTTATATATATGGCAACAGAACTGAAAGACCTGACTAAGAGGTCGGAGGATTACTCTAAGTGGTATAACGAACTGGTTGTGAAGGCAGAGTTGGCTGAACAGGCTGACGTGAGAGGATGTATGGTCATTCGCCCATACGGATACGCTATTTGGGAGAAGATGCAGAGGGTACTCGATGATATGTTTAAGGAGACAGGTGTACAGAATGCGTATTTCCCATTGCTCATCCCGAAGAGTTTCTTAAGCCGTGAGGCTGAACATGTTGAGGGCTTTGCCAAGGAGTGTGCTGTGGTGACTCACTACCGCCTGAAAACTAACGAGACACATGACGGGGTGGTGGTTGACCCAACGGCTAAGTTAGAGGAAGAACTTATTATTCGCCCTACTTCGGAGACAATCATTTGGAACACATATAAGAACTGGATAAAGTCATATCGTGACCTGCCTATACTGTGCAATCAGTGGTGTAACGTGATGCGCTGGGAAATGCGTACACGCCTTTTCCTTCGCACGTCGGAGTTCCTTTGGCAGGAGGGGCATACGGCTCATGCCACACGAGAAGAGGCTGAGGAGCGTGCTAAGCAGATGCTGAAGGTGTATGCCAAATTTGCAGAAGAGTACATGGCTGTGCCTGTCATTCAGGGCGTGAAAAGCGAGACGGAGCGTTTCGCTGGTGCGCTTGATACATACACTATTGAGGCTATGATGCAGGACGGCAAGGCATTGCAGAGCGGAACAAGCCATTTCCTTGGTCAGAATTTCGGAAAGGCATTCGACGTGCAGTTCCTCAACAAGGAGAACAAGACAGAGTATGCGTGGGCTACTTCATGGGGCGTTTCTACTCGTCTTATGGGTGCTTTAATCATGACACACTCTGACGATAACGGTCTTGTTTTGCCACCAGCGCTTGCTCCTATACAGGTTGTTATCATTCCTATTGGCAAGAGCGACCAAATGGCAGCACTTGACGAGAAGGCGGAGGCTATCGTTAAGAACCTCAAAGCATTGGGAGTGAGTGTGAAGTATGACAATGCTGACAATAAGCGCCCCGGATTTAAGTTTGCTGACTATGAATTGAAGGGTGTGCCAGTACGTCTTGTGCTGGGCGCTCGAGATCTCGAAAAGGGGCTTGTAGAGGTGATGCGTCGCGACACCTTGGAGAAGGAGAATGTGTCAATAGACGGCATTGAGCAGTATGTAAAGAATTTGCTGGACGACATTCAGCAGAACATCTACAAGAAGGCTCTCGACTATCGCAATGCCCACATCTACGAGTGCGACAACTATGAGGAGTTCAAGGAGCGTGTGAAGGACGGCGGCTTCTTCCTTTGCCACTGGGACGGAACAGAGGAGACGGAGGCAAAGATAAAGGAGGACACTCAGGCTACGATACGCTGCGTGCCATTTATGTTCGAGCAGACCGAGGGTGTGGACATGGTGAGCGGCAAGCCTGCTAAGCATAGGGTGCTGATTGCCAGAGCATATTAAATTTAGGTGAAAGGTGACAAGGTGATAGATTAAAGGTTACAACGTCACCTATAACTCCTAACCGAAAATACCAAGTATGATAATGAAGAAACTTTTTTCAATGATTGCATTTGTGCTGACGACTGTTGGGTTGTCGGCACAAATTGATTCTACTGCATTTATGAAGCAGTTATGCTCCGTGGAGGGAATAAGCGATGTTAAGCCTCTGGAGACCACATGCTTCAAGGAGAAGTATGTGATGAAGATTGAGCAGCAGATTGATTGGCAGACACGGGCTAAAGGCACGTTTGGCGAGAGGATAATAATAGGTATGAGAGGAGAGGACAAGCCCACAGTGTTGGTGACAGAGGGTTACTTTGCCAACTACGGATTGAACCCGAACTATGAAGAAGAACTGAGCCGAATGTTCGATGCCAATGTCATACTGTGTGAGTATCGCTATTTTGCCGAGAGTGTGCCTCAACCTACAGACTGGGACTATATGACAGTCGACAATTCTCTTGCCGACTATCATCATGTGCGTCAGTCGCTTGGCACAATCTTCAAAGGTAAATGGATAAGCACAGGCATAAGCAAAGGGGGACAGACGACGATGTTCTACCGTGCCACATATCCAGATGATGTGGATGTGAGCGTTAGTTATGTTGCACCATTGAATAGGTCTGTGGAAGACGGAAGGCATGAGAAATTTTTGGCTAAGCAGGTCGGCACAAAGCAGGAGAGAAAGGCTATTAAAGTGGCTATGCAGGAATTGATGAGGCGTAAGGCTGACATTATGCCGATGTTCCGAAACTATTGTGAGGAGCATGGCTATAAATTCTATTTGCCAGAGGAGGACATTTATGATTATTGTGTATTGGAATATCCCTTTGCCCTTTGGCAATGGGGAACTCCCGTAAGCACTATCCCGTCTAAGGATGCAGACACAAAGACATGGTTTGACAATCTGATGAAGGTTGCGTCGCCCGACTATTTTGCCTATCCAAACGAGTTTATGCCTTTCGACGTGCAGGCAAGCCGTGAGTTGGGATATTACGGATATGACCTTAAACCTATAAAGAAATGGGCATCGGTGAAAGACACAAAGGGGTATTTGAAGGCTATAATGCTGCCCGACAGTTTGAGAGGTTATGATTTCGATTCCACGCTGTACGACCGCACCGTGAAATACTTACGTGAGAACGACCCTACACATATATTTATATATGGGGAAATTGACCCGTGGAGCGCCAGTGGAGTATGCACGTGGCTTGACTGCAAGAAGAAAGACAATATGCGAGTGTATGTGCAGCCACGAGGCAGTCATAAAGCACGCATAAACACGATGCCAGAGGAAGTGAAGCGTGAAATAGTTGACAGACTGACAAAATGGCTTATGGAATAAGTGAGGCATTTGTTTTGTCTGTATCATTTATAGCGCATTGGCACTATAAGTATGAACAAAGGAGATAATAGCAAATGAATTACAGATATTCCGATAGAATTACACGCATATTAGGCTACAGCAAGGAGGAGGCTCTACGTCTGAACAATGACTATATAGGGCCAGAGCATCTGATGCTTGGTCTGATAAGGGACGGCGAAAGTCGTGCCATAGATGTGTTGCGAAACAAGTTTTTCGTGAACATCCCAAACATAAAGGATGTGTTGGAGAAGTCTATCAGAGACGAAGGGCAGACATTGCTTTCCACTGATATAGCCCTCAATCAGAAATCAACAAATGTAATGAGGCTTGCCATTCTTGAAGCAAGGCTGATGAAAAGTGAGGAGAGTGATGCAGAGCATGTGCTTCTTGCCATAATGAAGCAGAATGACAACCTTGTGGCAAGAGTGCTGCACGATTGCGATGTGACATACGAAGAATTGTATAATTCGTTCACCTCACAGACAGCGACACAGCCAAAGAATGACATCGACTATGATGAGGAAGACGATGAAGATGCTCCTCCACCAGCAGGAGGACGCTCAGCGACATCGTCGAATAGTTCTGTGCACTCAAAGACCGCCAAGCAGAAAAGCAACTCAGATACACCTGCTATTGACAAGTTTGGTTTTGACCTAACTCGTGCGGCAAATGAGGGAAAACTTGACCCTGTTGTTGGTCGTGAGACTGAGATTGAGCGTTTGGCACAAATACTGTCACGTCGTAAGAAAAACAACCCAGTACTGATTGGCGAACCGGGAGTCGGTAAAAGTGCCATTGTTGAAGGTCTTGCCATGAGAATAAACGAGAGAAAGGTGGCTCGTGTGCTGTTTGGCAAGCGGATTGTCAGCCTTGATATGGCAAGCGTCGTGGCTGGCACAAAGTACCGTGGTCAGTTTGAGGAGCGTATGCGCAGCATTATCAATGAGTTGCGTACTAATCCCGACATCATCGTCTTTATAGATGAGATACACACACTCGTTGGTGCAGGTAATCAGGCAGGTCAAATGGATGCTGCTAATATGTTGAAGCCAGCCCTTGCAAGGGGAGAGTTGCAATGCATTGGTGCGACGACGCTTGACGAATATCGCAAGAGCATTGAGAAAGACGGCGCATTGGAGCGTCGTTTCCAAAAGGTCATTGTTGAGCAGACGACACCAGAGGAGACTCTGACCATACTGCACAATATAAAAGACCGATACGAGGATCATCACAACGTGACCTATACGGAGGAGGCACTTTCTGCCTGTGTGAAACTGACAGAGCGGTATGTCACAGACCGCAGTTTTCCCGATAAGGCAATAGACGTGCTTGACGAGGTTGGCTCTCGTGTACATATAATAAATATAGATGTTCCGAAGGAGATAGAGGAGAAAGAGGCACAGATTGCTGACCTTGTGAAGAAGCAAGACCAAGCTGTGGCAGACCAGAACTATGAATTGGCAGCCGACTATCGCGACGACTCGAAACAGCTCTGTGTAGAGTTGGAGCAGATGAGAAGCGAATGGGAGGCAACGCTCGAAGACAATAGGCAGGAGGTGAGTGCAGAGGATGTTGCACACACGGTGGCGATGATGACTGGCATTCCTGTGAGCAAAATGGCAAATGCAGAGGGAATACGTATGAAAGGTATGCGTCAGGAACTGAAAAGCAATGTCATTGCTCAAGATGCGGCGGTTGATAAACTTGTGAATGCCATACAGCGAAGCCGTGTGGGATTGAAAGACCCGAACCGGCCAATCGGCACATTTATGTTCCTCGGTCCTACGGGAGTTGGCAAGACTTTCCTTGCGAAGAAGTTGGCTGAACACCTGTTCGGCACGGCAGACGCTCTCATTCGCATAGATATGAGCGAATATATGGAGAAGTTCACGGTCAGCCGTCTTGTGGGTGCGCCTCCGGGATATGTTGGCTATGAAGAAGGTGGAATGCTAACAGAGAAAGTGCGTCGCAAGCCATATTCAATAGTGCTGCTCGATGAGATAGAGAAGGCGCATCAGGATGTGTTCAACCTGCTGCTGCAAGTAATGGACGACGGCAGACTGACTGACACGCAGGGGCGTACAATAGACTTCCGAAACACGGTCATCATTATGACAAGCAATGTCGGCACAAGGCAGTTGAAGGAGTTTGGGCGTGGCGTTGGCTTCTCCGCTATGGCAGGGAAGGACGACAAGGAAGTTTCTCGTTCAGTCATCCAAAAGGCTCTGAACAAGCAGTTCTCGCCAGAGTTTCTTAACCGCATTGACGAAATCATCACGTTTGACCAACTGGAACTCGATGCCATTCTCCAAATCATAGGCATCGAACTGCGTGGACTTTATAAGCGTGTGGAAGACCTCGGAATGACGCTCGAAATCACTGAAGAGGCTCAGAAATTCATTGCCGAAAAGGGGTATGACAAGCAGTTCGGCGCTCGTCCATTACGCCGTGCCATACAGCAGCACCTTGAAGACGGAATAAGCGAACTCATTGTGGAGGAAAACGTGAGAGAAGGAGATACCATTTTGGCGGAACTGAAAGAAGGAGAGATTGTCATTGGCAAGAAATAATGTGTCACTGCTTACATAGACACGGACAAAATGTCAGTCACTTGTATGACTGGCATTTTTTTTGTTTTTATGCCTTGGCAGCAACACATTAATAATTAAAGAAAACATTTAAAAATAAAGCAATATGGCACAACAAGGTAACATTGGGGTTACGACCGAGAATATCTTCCCCATAATCAAAAAGTTTCTCTATTCAGACCACGACATCTTCATCCGCGAGATTGTGAGCAACGCTGTCGATGCCACTCAGAAACTGAAGACTCTTGCAAGCAAAGGCGAGTTGAAGGGCGAGGCTGGCGATTTGACCGTGCGTGTGAAACTCGACAAAGAGGCAGGCACGCTGACAGTGAGCGACCGTGGTATAGGTATGACTGAGGAGGAGATAGACAAGTACATCAATCAGATTGCCTTCTCTGGCGCTAACGACTTTCTCGACAAATACAAGGAGGATGCCAACGCTATCATCGGACACTTCGGTCTCGGTTTCTACTCTTCGTTTATGGTCAGCAAAAAGGTGGAGATCGTCACCAAGAGTTGGCAGGAAGGCAGCAAGGCGGTGAAATGGAGTTGCGACGGCAGTCCTTCGTTCACAATCGAGGACGCTGACAAGACAGACCGCGGCACAGACATCATTATGTACATCGATGATGACTGCAAGGACTTCCTCGAGAAGTACAAAATCAGCGAACTGCTCAACAAATACTGCAAGTTCCTCCCCGTTCCAGTGGCATTCGGAAAGAAAACCAAGTGGGACGACAAAGAGAAAAAGAGCGTGGAGACCGACGAGGACGATGTCATTAATGACACAACACCGCTCTGGATAAAGAAGCCTGCTGACTTGAAAGATGAGGACTACAAAGAGTTCTACAAGAAACTTTATCCGATGAGCGATGAACCGTTGTTTTGGATTCATCTCAACGTAGACTATCCGTTCAACCTTACAGGTATTCTCTATTTCCCGAAGGTGAAGAATAACCTTGACATCCAGAAGAATAAAATACAACTCTACTGTAATCAGGTGTTCGTCACCGACAATGTGGAAGGGGTTGTTCCAGACTTCATGACATTGCTTCATGGTGTTATTGATTCGCCAGACATCCCTTTGAATGTTAGTCGCAGTTACTTGCAGAGCGACTCCAACGTGAAGAAGATTTCCACATACATCTCAAAGAAAGTGTCTGACCGTCTGTCGTCAATTTTCAAAAACGACCGCAAGCAGTTTGAGGAGAAGTGGGATGACATCAAGATTTTCATCAATTACGGAATGCTCTCGGAGAACGACTTCTACGACAAGGCAAAGAACTTCGCCCTGCTGAAGGACACAGAGGGAAAGATGTACACCTATGAGGAGTACCAGACCCTCATCAAGGGAGAGCAGACCGATAAGGATGGCAACCTCGTCTACCTCTATGCCAACAACAAGGACGACCAGTACTGTTATATTGATGCGGCAAATGCCAAAGGATATAACGTGCTGCTGATGGACGGGCAACTTGACCCAGCCATGTTCAACCTCTTCGAGGAGAAGTTTGAGAAGAGCCGTTTCACACGTGTTGACTCTGATGTTGTAGACCGCCTCATTGTGAAGAACGACGTGAAGAAGGAGGAACTGCCCGAGGATGACAAGAAGTCTTTGACAGAGACGTTCAAACATGCTCTGCCAAAGATTGACAAGATAGAATTTAATGTTGAGCCTCAGTCGCTTGGCGAGAATGCAGCGCCTGTAATTATGACTCAAAGTGAGTACATGCGGCGAATGAAAGATATGTCTCGTCTTCAGCCGGGCATGGCATTCTATGGTGAAATGCCGACAATGCTAAACCTTGTGCTGAATACCGATCATCCGCTTATAAAGCAGAACATCAAGGATGCCAACACTGAGGTGGTCAGCCAACTCATTGACCTTGCTCTGTTGCAGAATGGACTCCTGCGTGGCGAAGCACTCAACAAGTTCGTAAAACGCAGTATTGATTTGATTTAATAGAAAGCCAACTTCATAGGTGGGCTGTGATACAATCAGTATTTGTATCACAGCCCATTTTTAATTGCCGTTTTTAAGTTAAAATGCTTAGATATTAAGTAGGAATAGTTAATAAACGTTGGTAAATTTGTGTAGTTTAAGAAAAAAGTAATATCTTTGTAAAATCTATATGAATGTATAAATTTTACAATATGAATATATCAAGATATGTTGTGGCAGGGATGATGATTGCATGGTCGTCTGTGGCGTTTGCTCAGAAGGTGGTGATTGGCAATTATGTGTTCCCAAAGGATAAAGCCACTTATTACGGTGAACTTGAAGGGGGAAAGCCTAATGGCAAAGGTAAGACAACGTTTCCGACAGGAGATACATATGAGGGAGAATACGTAAAAGGTAAGCGACAGGGGTATGGTGTGTATACATTCACGGACGGGGAGAAGTATGAGGGCAATTGGCATCAAGATCACCAACATGGAAAGGGTATTTATTATTTTTCTAATAACAATAAATATGACGGTTTATGGTATATTGACTATCAGCAGGGGTTAGGTACGATGTACTATTTCAATGGTGACAAATACACAGGTGACTGGTTTCAGGACCAGCGGAATGGAAAAGGAAGATATACTTGGGCAAATGGCATATATTATGACGGCGGATGGAAAGACAACAAGAAGTCTGGCAAAGGAGTGTTCGACTGGCGTGATGGCTCAAGTTATGAGGGGGATATGGATAATGATATGCGCAATGGGCAAGGAAAATATAACTATGCCAATGGTGACTTTTATACTGGTGGCTGGAAGGATGACTTGATGCACGGTAAGGGTATATATAAGTTTAGAAATGGAGATATATATGAGGGAGATTACCAAAACGGGGAGCGTACAGGTCAGGGCATTTTTACATATTCAGACAAGCGTAAATATGTTGGTCAGTTTAAGAATGGTCTAATGGAGGGTTTTGGCACATATACTTGGCCAGACGGTTCTAAATATGAGGGTTATTGGGTGGCTGATAAGGAACATGGACATGGCAAATATGTCGGAGCAAATGGCGATACCTATGATGGCGAATGGGCTGGTGGAGAAATGAACGGAGAAGGCGTTTTGCGACTGGCGGACGGTACTAAGTTCAAGGGGCATTTCAAGGACGGCATGAAGAATGGCAAGGGTGTTGAGGAATTGGCTGACGGCACTCGTTTTGAGGGTTCATTCCTCAATGACCAAAAAGATGGGTCTTTTGTGGAGAAAGACCGCAACGGCAAGGTGATACGTAAAGGAATATATAACAGAGGTCACTTGATGGGGCAATAATAATGGATTTGCAGCATGTTTTGTCTGAGGTAAAGAAACTGGCTATTGAGGCAGGTGAGTTCATTGCCGACCAGCGTAAGAGTTTCGATTTGAACAAGGTCGAGTCGAAACAGAGCCATGACTATGTGAGTTATGTCGACAAAGGGTGCGAACAGTTGATTGTGTCTCGTCTGAAAGAAATTCTACCAGAGGCAGGGTTTATCACTGAGGAAAAGACCATAGAACAGGAGGAACAGAGAGAATTATTGTGGGTTGTCGATCCTCTCGATGGCACAACGAATTTCATACACGACCTCGCACCTTATTGTGTTAGTATTGCATTGAGAAATAGCACAGAAATTCTGCTCGGTGTTGTTTATGAAGTATCACGGAAAGAGCTTTACAGCGCAGCAAAAGGGCATGGGGCTTATCTCAATGACACTTCCATAAAAGTATCTTCCATTTCAGACATTGACCAAGCATTAGTAATGATAGGCTATCCATACGATGCTGATGGTTGGCGTGCATTTTGTCTCAACATGACAGGACAACTATATGGGCATTGTGCGAGTATCCGCAGTATGGGCAGTGCGGAGGCTGAGTTATGCTATGTTGCGGCAGGTAAGATTGATGTATATTTTGAGTCGTTCATACAGCCGTGGGATGTTGCGGCAGGCGCGTGCATCCTAATGGAGGCAGGAGGAATGGTGACGGATTATGACGGTGCGGATGAGAAGTGGGAGAGCGGTCGTCAGGTGCTTGCCACTAATGGGTTTCTGCATGCGGGTGTGTTAAGTGTCATGAAGAAATCAAAAGAAGAAATAATAACCTTTAATAAATAGTATATATGGTGATAGACACGCTTGAGAATTTTGGCAAATATGTTTCTCTCAACCCTCTGTTTGCTGCGGTTGCAGAGTACATAAAGAGTAACGACATTTTCGGGCAAGATATGGGTGTAGTTAGGCTTGACGGAGCCGACCTTTTCGTTAATTATAGTATAGCAAAAGGTAAGACTGTCGGCGACGCTCGCATAGAGACGCACAATCTCATGATAGACATTCAAATACCTCTGTCATGCCCCGAGACAATGGGGTATACCCCACGGAAAAATCTGTCTGAAGCAGAATATAATGAGGAGAAGGACATAACTTTCTATAAGGGCGAAGCAGAAAAGTACATAACGGTCAATCCCGGAGAGTTCGTTATCTTCTTCCCAGAAGATGGACATGCGCCTTGTATTTCTGATAATCCTGAAATCAAAAAAGCAATTTTCAAAGTAAAAGCATAACCTATGGTAGTTAAAAAGACAACAAAAGCCACAGCAGCCAAGCCAAAAACTGCTTCAACGAAGACTGCTGCCACATCAGCAAAAAGAGTATGCAAACCCAAACACATTGGGCTTGTTAAAAACGATTCGTGGCTCGAACCATACGAGGGAGCCATTGTTGGGAGACATCAGCATGCTCTTGACAAGTTGGCGGAACTCACTCAAGGAGGCAAGCAAACCCTATCAGACTTTGCCAGCGGCTATCTTTACTTTGGTCTACACAGGACCGACAGAGGGTGGACATTGCGTGAGTGGGCGCCTAATGCCACTGACATATATGTGATAGGTGAGTTCAATGGTTGGCAAGAACAAGATGCATACAAGATGAAACGTAAAGACAATGGCAACTGGGAAATAGATCTGAAAGCCAACCAGATGCACCATGGCGACCTTTACAAACTGAAAGTGAAGTGGCGGGGTGGGGAAGGAGAACGCATCCCGTCATATGCTCGTCGTGTGGTGCAGGACAATGTTACAAAGATTTTCTCTGCTCAAGTGTGGTCGCCCGAAACACCATACGTTTTTAAGAAAAAGAATTTTAAACCTAATACAACCCCGCTACTTATCTATGAGTGCCACATTGGTATGGCTCAAGATGCAGAGAAAGTGGGAACATATACAGAGTTCAAGAATAACATCCTGCCTCGCATAAAGCAAGACGGTTATAATGCTATTCAAGTTATGGCGATAGCGGAGCATCCTTATTATGGTTCATTTGGCTATCATGTCAGCAACTTCTTTGCACCTTCGAGTCGTTTCGGCACGCCCGAAGAGTTGAAAGAGTTAGTGGATGCTGCACATGAAATGGGCATCGCTGTCATTATGGATATAGTGCATTCACATGCTGTCAAGAATGAAATGGAAGGGCTTGGAAACTTTGCAGGTGACGGCTGTCAGTATTTTATGCATGGAGGGCGTCGTGAACATCCGGCATGGGATTCGCTTTGTTTCGACTATGGTAAGAATGAGGTAATACATTATTTACTGTCTAACTGCAAGTATTGGCTTGAGGAGTTCAAGTTCGACGGGTTCCGTTTCGACGGTGTAACCTCAATGCTCTATTATAGCCACGGTTTGGGAGAGGCTTTCGGTGGGTATGGCGACTATTATAATGGGCATGAAGATGATGAGGCTATTGCTTATCTTACACTTGCCAACTTGCTTATTCATGAGGTAAATCCCAAAGCAATAACCATTGCAGAGGAAGTTTCTGGTATGCCAGGTCTCGCCGCTCCATTTAAGGATGGCGGTTATGGCTTCGACTACCGAATGGCGATGAATATTCCTGACTATTGGATAAAGACTATCAAAGAATTGCGTGATGAGGATTGGAAACCTTCAAGCATGTTTTGGGAGACTACAAACCGTCGTCAAGATGAGAAAACCATATCTTATGCAGAGTCGCACGACCAAGCCCTTGTGGGTGACAAGACAATAGTGTTCCGCCTCATAGATGCCGATATGTACTGGCACTTCAAAAAGGGAGACGAGAACTTTATGGCTAACCGAGGCATTGCTCTCCACAAGATGATACGTCTTCTCACAGCATCTACAATGAATGGTGGTTACCTTAATTTTATGGGTAATGAATTCGGTCACCCTGAATGGATTGACTTCCCTCGCGAAGGCAATGGCTGGAGTCACAAGTACGCACGTCGTCAGTGGAATCTTGTTGACAATAAGGAACTGTGCTACCACTATTTAGGTGACTTCGACAAGGCGATGCTTGGAACAATCTCTATGGTCAAGAACTTCCAGAAAACACCTGTCGTAGAGGTTTGGCACAACGATGGCGACCAGATACTCGCATTTTCTCGTGGCGACCTCCTATTTGTGTTCAATTTCTCTCCTAACAAGTCCTACACCGACTATGGTTTCATTGTTCCACAGGGCAGTTATGATGTGGTGTTAAACACAGACAACAAACTCTATGGCGGCAATGACCTCGCCGACGACTCTGTTCGTCACTTTACCAACTATGACCCAATCTATGAGAAAGATGGCAAAGGCTGGCTAAAACTTTACATACCAGCACGTTCTGCCGTTGTTCTCCGCAAAACGAAGAATAAAAAAAGTGAATAGAAATAATTCTAACCGACAGAAGACCGCAGGGATTATTCGTTTTTCCTGTGGCATTCTGTCGTTTCTTTTTTCGTTCTGTTACCTCTATTTCTTACAGGGAGAAATCCTTGCAGAGGCGCAGTATATGTATTCTGGCGGCATCACTACTTACAACCTGCTTGCAGGAGCAATCATCATTCCTGTAGTGTTGCTGATAGTGCAATGGATTGTCTGCAAACTTTCTCAGTTGCCTCCACGCTGGCATACCCTGTCTTATTTGCCTTCTATGCTCGCATTGGCGATGATAACAGATGTAAACAGAGAAACTATCATTCATTTTTCATTCGGTGATTGGCTGTGGATAGCCCCTGCTGTCATTGTCGCATATATCATTGTGGTTATGATAGTTAGGCGAGTAAATGTCGGAGCCACTTTGGTGTCTCATGATATTTGGTCGCAGGCATATCCTAATTACATTATTCTTTTCGCTCTCTTCATTGCAGTAGGAAGTATTCCACAAACATCAGATGTCTATCACTTTGAACTTAAAGCGGAACGACTTATTCTCAACAAAGACTATGAGGGAGCGTCACGAGTAGGGGAGAAGTCATTGCAAGCCAGCGCCAGACTTACACAACTGCGTATGTATGCCCTTTCCAAACAAGGACAGTTGGCAGACCGACTGTTTGAATATCCTCAATACTATGGTTCTCAAGGATTGCTTGATGTTACAGACATGCAGCCAGATTACCGTTTTACTACTCAAGACATTTGTTTCTACCTTGGAGCATTGTGCGGTAAGTCTGTCACTTCCACTGACAGATACTACGAATTGATGCTCACAGACAGCATTTGGAATCAGCACACAGTCGAATACTATTTGTGCAGTCTCTTGCTTGACAAGCGTTTAGACGATTTTCTACAGCAGTTGTCAAACTATTACAACCTTGCCGATAGCGTGCCTAATGCTTACGATGTTCTCCCACGATCATTCCGTGAAGCATTCCTCATCATCGGTCAACCCGAAGCAGCTATGCAAGGGAGCATTGTCATTGACAATGACACGTTGGCAACCCTTTCTGATGCCGACCTTGTTCAGCATTTTCGTGAGTACAACGAAATGAAGTCTAACCTCTCTGACCCAATAGAGCGTATCAACCGTACTCATAGGCAGTTTGGTACAACATTTTGGTGGTACTACGATTTCAGCGATAAAGCCATAGGCGAACTGAGAAAACGCAAATAAAAAAAGTGCATCAAATTTTCAAATTTGATGCACTTTTTTATATATGATTCAATAACTCTTTACTGCAATCCAAAAAGGATTTTCAATCCGCCATCTACACCGCTGAAGCCCATGAATGCCATAGCAAGGAGTGAGGCTGTGACAAGGGCGATAGGTACGCCACGGAATGACTTAGGAACATCGACGAGGTCGAGTTGCTCACGAAGTCCTGCGAAAAGTACCATGGCGAGTAGGAAACCGAAACCTGTTGAGAGGGCATAGACAACACCTTCAAGCAGGTTGTAATCCTTCTGAATGACGAGGATTGCAACACCAAGAATACAGCAGTTGGTTGTGATGAGTGGGAGGAACACGCCGAGTGCCTGATAGAGGGCTGGCATGGTCTTCTTGAGGATAATCTCTATCATCTGCACGAGTGCTGCGATGACGAGGATGAAGGCGATTGTCTGCAGATATTCAAGACCGAAAGCATTGAGTACATACACCTGTATGAGATATGTAACTATGGTTGCAACGACAAGCACTGCCGTCACTGCCATGCCCATGCCCGATGCGGTATCAACTTTCTTCGACACGCCGAGGAACGGACAGATGCCGAGGAACTGTGCAAGCACTACGTTATTGACGAAAATCGCAGTGATGATGATAAGAATAAGGCTTAAAATAGTATCCATAAATCTGTCCTCCTTATGCTTTCTTTACATACTTGTTAAACAATACGATGAGGTAGCCAAGCACGAGGAATGCTCCGGGTGCAAGCACGAACATCAGCATTCCGTATGCCTCGCCCCAAAGGGTCACACCAAAGACAGCGCCTGTGCCGAGCAACTCGCGTGCCGCACCAAGGCAAGTGAGGGCAAGCGTGAAGCCAAGTCCGATGCCGATGCCGTCGAAGATTGAAGCGATAGCGCCGTTCTTCGCTGCGAATGACTCTGCGCGTCCGAGGATGATGCAGTTTACCACGATGAGGGGGATGAAGAGTCCGAGGCTCTTGTCTATCTCAGGTGCATACGCCTTGATGACCATCTGCAGCACGGTTACGAGGCTGGCGATGACGACGATGTAGGACGGTATGCGCACCATGTCGGGGATGCACTTTTTAATGAGTGCGATGATGAAGTTTGAGACAACAAGCACACACATAGTGGCAAGTCCCATAGACATGCCGTTGAGGGCTGAAGACGTGGTACCGAGTGTAGGACACATTCCCAAGAGAAGGACGAATGTGGGGTTCTCCTTGATGATACCGTTCATCAATACTTTGAAGTTATTCATAATTCTTTTCCTTTCTTTTGGTTGTTATTCAATCACTTCTGGAGTCTCTATGTCGGAGGCAGTAACCTCTTTCTCACACTTGCCACTGCCACAGCATCCACCTTTCTTTGCCTTGCAGCATCCGCCTTCCTTGCCTTTGCAGCAGTTGTCTTTTGCCTGACGAGAAGCACCAGAAGCGACATCTACGCCTGAAATTACTTTTTCATATGCGTTCTTAATGGCTTTGAGGAAAGCACGACTGGTAATGGTGGAAGCAGTGATGGCATCTACATCGCCACCATCTTTGCTGACGGTGAAGTTTGTTTTGCCCGGATTCATGCCGACGATGTCTCCTTTTTCACCTTTCTGAAACCACTCGTTTGCCTTTGCTCCAAGTCCCGGAGTTTCAGCGTGTTCAAGTACGGTGTAGCCGAGGATGTCGCCGTCGTTGTTGAACCCTACAAGCACTTTGAGAGGGCCTCCGAAGCCATTTTCTGTGGTAACAACAGCATTGCCAAGAGAGTTGCCCGCTTTGTCGCTTACGGCATATATGACAAATGAGTCGTCTTCCCATGGCTCTGACACAACTATTTCATCCGACCCCATGACAGCCTTGATACCTGCCGCGAGGTTTTCTTTGTTTATTTTCTCTATCTGGGGAGCAGTTACAGAGTTGACATAAGCAAGCACTCCCGCAGCAACGATGGCGATGACTGTCAGCACCACCAACATATTTGTTAATGAAGACTTTAACTTTTCCATGTTGTGTTACTTCTTTGCTGGCACTTCGCCAAATCGTTTAGGTTTGAACTTGTTGTTAATCAGTGGCACAAAGGCATTCATTATGAGAATGGCGAATGACATTCCCTCTGGATATGCTCCGAAAGTACGGATAATGACTGTGAGGAAACCGATTGCCACACCATATACCAACTGCCCTTTCTTGCTCATAGGCGAAGTGACATAGTCAGTAGCCATAAAGATTGCACCAAGCAAAAGACCACCGCTGAGGACTTCTGTCAAAGGATTGGTGAACACAGGGTTGGCGTTGCTCAATATCCCTGTGTGATTGTCTAATACCAACGAGAGGAAAGCCACCGTCACAATGATGCTCACTGGAATATGCCATGTGATTACTTTCTTCACCAACAGAATGATGAAACCGAGAATGAGTGCCGCCGCACATACCTCGCCAATACATCCGCCAGTATTGCCAAACATCATATCTTGGAACGAAGGAAGTTTCTCAAGCACGCTTGCATCGCCACTCTTGAAAGCCTCTTTCATAATGGAGAGCGGAGTGGCACCTGTCTCTGCATCGAGATATGCACCAAAACCTTGTCCCGGCTTTGGCCATGTGGTCATTTCCACAGGGAATGAGATGAGCAGGAATGCACGACCTGCCAATGCAGGATTGAAAAGGTTGCATCCCAAACCTCCGAAGGTCATCTTTACTATTCCTATGGCAAACAATGCGCCTACAATGACAATCCACGGCTGAATGTTGCTCGGCATATTGAACGCAAGGAGAATGCCCGTCAGCACGGCAGAGCCATCGCATACGGTGCATTTAGGGTTCTTGAGCATGAACTTGTTTATCGCCCACTCGAAGAACACGCAGGCAGCCACGCTTATGGCTGTGGTTATGATAGCACCCACACCGAAACTGATGAATGAACATATCAGTGCAGGAGCAAGAGCCACGATGACCCATCCCATGTTCTTCTGCACGGAGTCGCCACTATGAACGTGTGGGGAAAGTGATACAATTAGTTTACTCATATTTCTATTTACTTTTTAGCAATTACTTATTGTCGCCCTCTTGACTACTTTTTAGCCGCCATTTGACGCGCTCTAATGTTATTCATTACGGTTTGTTTTCCCATGCGAACAAGGTCAAGCAATGGGCGGTTGGAAGGACAAGTGAACTGGCACGAGCCGCACTCGATGCAACTCGTTATGCCTTCTACCTCCACTTTGTCCCACATCTTCTTGTCCGAGCATGTAGCCAAAAGATATGGTTCAAGTCCCATAGGACAAACACCCACACACTTAGCACAGCGGATGCAGGGTTGAGCCTCCTTGCGTCGTGCTTCTTCGCCGCTCAAAATCAGCACTCCCGACGAGCCTTTGCAGATAGGCACATCCGTATTGACGAGTGCCTTGCCCATCATCGGGCCTCCACCGATTACTTTGGCGTCGCCATCGGGCAGACCTCCACAGGCATCAATGAGTTGGCTCATTGGCGTACCCATGCGAGTGAGGAAATTGCTTGGGTGCTTGAGTCGTTTTCCTGTCACTGTAACGACACGCTCAAACAGAGGCTTATTCTTCATAACTGCTTCATATACAGCGTATGCAGTACCTACGTTCTGAATTATCGCTCCAACTGACACAGGAAGTGCAGGAGGTGCAGGAACTTGACGGCGAACCACTGCGTCGATGAGTTGCTTTTCGCCTCCCTGCGGATATTTCGTTTTCAGAGGAACAACCTCGATGTTTGGATGTTGAGCCTTGCATTTTTCCGTCAGCAGAGCAATCGCATCTGGCTTGTTTTCCTCAATGCCGATAAAGCCTTTAGTCACCTTTGCCGCTTTCATCAGGAGTTCAACGCCAACAAGCACCTCGTCTGCCTTTTCGAGCATAAGGCGATGGTCGGCTGTGAGATACGGCTCGCACTCCACGGCATTGATAATCACCCATTGTGGCTTGAACTGAGGAGGCATCAGTTTGACATGGGTAGGGAAACACGCTCCGCCCATACCGACGATGCCTGCATTCTTCACCTTCTCAATGATGCTTTCAGGAGTCAACTCTGGCTTGTCCTTCAATGTGACAAGTTTGTCGCTGCGGTCGATGCTCTCTTCCCATTCGTCACCTTCAACAGCGATATACACGGCAGGTCTTTTGTAGCCACTGGCATCCACCACCGTGTCGACCTTCTGCACCGTGCCGCTCACGGACGAGAAGATAGATGTAGAGAGTGCATTCTCGGCAGGCTTGGCAATCAGAGTTCCAACCTTCACCTTGTCGCCTTTCTGCACCACTGGCACAGCAGGAGCGCCAATGTGCTGCCCCATAGGGAACACCGCCACCTTCGGCAGTTCAGCCACTTTGATTGGTTCTCTTGCAGAAAGTTTGTTTTCCGCAGGATGAACACCACCTATTCTAAATGTTTTCATTATCTTCTATATTTTTAGGTTAGAGGTTAAAGGCGAGAAGTTATGCCATTCGGCTGGTTACAGGGTTTACAGGTAACTAAGTCACCCCTAACCTCTCACCTATCACCCATTTATTTCATTCCCAGCAATATCAGTTGGCTTGGAGGCAGAGGTGCATCAGTGCGCTTTGCCTCAAACTGCACGTCCTTCGCAGCCGCTGCAGGATTGCTGATGTCTTTCGGACCTGCAAGCAAAATCTGCTGACTTGGCATGAGAGGAGCATCATACTTTATCTCTATCGGCTTCCACTCTTTGGCAGGCTTTGCTGGTGCTGCCGCAGGTGCAGATGCCGCAGGTTTAGCCGCCGTTGCCGCAGCAGGCTTAGGCTTTGCTGTCTGAACGACCTTACGCTCCACTCCCTTGACAGAGACGGAAGCGATACATCCGCGAGGACAAGCATCATAGCACATTCCGCAAAGCACACAAGTCTCAGGGTTGATGTATGCAATGTTGTTTACCACATGCACAGCATCGCTGCCGCACACGTTCTCGCACTTCTTGCATCCTATACATGAATTGCCGCACACCTTCATCGCATCTGCTCCCTTGTCCTTATTCATACAAGAAACAACGTAAGCGTCTTTATTATCGCCACTTACGTTGCGTACCTCAATGATAGAACGAGGACAAGCCTTTGCACAAGCGCTACAAGCAGTACACTTCGTTGCGTCCACCTCTGGCAGACTAGTCTCCGTGTTCATCTTGATAGCATCGAACAAGCAGGCATTCACACAGTCGCCACAACCAAGACAGCCGTATGCACACTGCGTTTCGCCCATGCAGGTGGTGTTGGCAATGCGGCAACTTTTCACGCCATCATACGACACCACTCTCGGACGCTTCTCACACGTTCCGTTGCATCGCACGACAGCAAGTTTCGGAGCAGCGGCAGCCACCTCCATTCCAAGAATGCTTGCCACAGCCTCCATGCACGAAGCACCGCCAACAGGACAGTTGAGACCGTCCAGCGAACCTGCATCAGCGGCCTTCACACAAGCGGCAGCCATACCACCGCAACCCGGAAAACCACATCCGCCGCAGTTGGCACCGGGCAGCACATCTGCCACCTGACCTATTCGCGGGTCTTCCTTCACCGCAAATCGCTTCGACACGACATACAGCAGCAATGCCAAAGCAAAGCCCAGTACCGCCAAAGCAATCACAGCAATCAGAATTACTTGTAAATCCATATAAATGTGTTATTTAATTATTAGTGTCTTCTATCTTATTAGTGTCTTCTATCCAAAAAGCGAACTTCCTCGCCATCTTCCCCCTATTCATATATAATATGTAGAAATATACCGCAAGAACAGCACCAAGAATACCCACCGACATCCCCTCTCCAAGATGCAGGAACACCACCGCCACACACAGCCACACGGCAATAATCACCACAGGCACACCAAACGCCAATCGCACAGCCGTCTTGCCCATGCTCAACGCTCCGCACACATTGACGATGTCTCCCACATGCCGCTTCTGCAACGCGTCAGGCTCATACACATCAATTATCCTTTCCTTGTTCTCACTTGACGTACACATCGACCGTGCCTTGCATCCCACGCAGGCAGCCTGCTGCATGATGCTGACCCTCACATGACCATCCTCCACCATCTCCACTCGGCCCTGATGCTCAATCTTATCCGTCATTATGTTTTTGCAAAGTATAGATTACAAATGCAAAAGTAATCATTTTCACGTTTACAAGAAAAAAAAACATCAAAAAACAGCATACGAGAGAAAAGTTTTTGATGTTTTTTATTAAAAACGTGAGTTATTCCTTATTCAAAATTCTTGACGAATGACAAAATGGGTAATATCACACAACAATTGTTTTTTTTATCGTATCACAATAGTTTGAATCTCGCCGTCGCCACCACATTGCGAGGGCGCAGTTGGGACGTGGCAGTGTAGATGTCAAGCCCCGAGTAGTTCACACGGGTGTATGTCCGCTGATTGAACACGTTGTTCAGTTGCACCTCCCAGTCAATCCGCTTCATCTTGCACTTCAGCGCCACATCGCCAAACCATGCGTGGCGGCTGGTGGCGGTGAGGTTGTTGTAGTTGTCCTCTGCCGACAGGGTCAGCGTGAGGGTCCTGGTGGGATAGATGCTTGCGGAGAGCCGCTGGGTGCTGCTGCGCACATAGGTAGAGGCATCGCGGTTGCCCGCTGTGTAACTGCGGCTCTGACTCCATCCGCTGCTGTACACCACGCCCATCCACTCCGCAGGGCTGAACGAGAGAGAACCGCCGAGGCTGAGTCCTTGGGCGTTGAACTGATAGAGGTTGTCAGCGATGAGGCGCTCACTCTCCGACAGCGTATAACTGCCGAATGCCCTTATCGTGGAACGCAGGAAGTCGAAGCCCTTGCTCACCTCGCCGCTCACGCTGTAACTGTCGGCGATGGTCGGCTTATCCACCGCCTGCACCACGCTCGTCGCCCCCTCGTATGTGTAGCCGTATATCTGGTTGTCGTGCATACGGCTGTAGTTGAAGCCCACATTGGCGAACAATGCGCGTATGGCGCTGCGGTATCGCAGACTTGCATTGCCGCCATATCTCTTCGTCTCCGACAGCTGCTCCACATACGACCTTTGGAACGCGCGGTAGTTCGACATCACATATCCCGAATATATGCCCCCGGGGTCGCCCACCGTCTTGCTGTAATGCGCTCCTCCCGTCGCCCACAGGTCCCTGGCTATTATCCAGTTTGCCGACAGCGAGGGGAAGAACAGCAGATGGGTGTAACTGTGCCTGTCCCTGCGTATGCGGTCGTCGAGCATTTGCGAGTAGAGTTCCAGGGGCAAGCCCAACGTGACGTTCAGGTCGTGCGACTCATATTTATAGGATTGTCCGAGGGAGAGGCAATAGGTGTTATACCACAGGTCATTGCTCAGTTGCTGCTGGTCGGCAGGAGGCGTGAAGCCGTCGAGGTCGGTCACGATGCCGTGCATGTTTGCCGACGCACTGACGCCGTAGTCGAAGCGGAAATGCTCTGCCACACGTATGCCGTAGCCAGTGTTGAACCGCCCTGCAATGTGGTGAGAGTTGACCTCCTGCGAATAAGCCGCCGATGTGCCTTGCAGCAGCGAGTCGACACCCACGGTGAGCGTGTTCGGGCGGTGCGCATATCCAGCCGAGAAGTGCAGGTTGAACGTGTTTCTGCCAACGTTGCGGATGGTGTTGAACGTGTTGGTGACCGATAGTTGCGGACGGTCGAAGTGCTGGCGCACACGCTCATTGCCGTAGTTCATCGGCATCGCCCCCGTGCGTTCCGACGCCGTCAGCCCGTCCACCCGGTCGCTGTTCCAGTTCGTGTCGAACTTCACCACGTCCGACACAAAGCCTCCCTGCGCATTCCTGTTGTATCGCGTCTGAATGTTCAGGTTGTTCACCTTCGTCTCGCTCGTCAGCGCCTCGCTTGTCATCAGCCGGGTGTCATCGCTGATGAAGCGGTCGCCCACCGACGCCCCCTCCCTGCGTATGTTGTCGTTGTGGTAGGCGATGTTCAGCCCGGTCTCCGTGTCCGCGTTCAGTTTCTCCAGATGGTTCATCGTCACGATGTGCGTGTGGTTGTCAAACGTGCGTCTTTGTGGCAGCCCCGACCCCGACGGCATCACCGCTCCCGTGGGGCAGAAGGGATATAGCCCCACGGTGCTTACGCCCGAGTAGTGCTGCGTCAGTTCCCTCGACAC
>JAFLUT010000025.1 GCA_022508665.1 Prevotellaceae bacterium
CCCAACTAAGGGCATCTACATCGTGAACGGCAAGAAAGTGCTGGTAAAGTAATTCAGAGAACGTGAAGCAGAGCCGCCCCACGGCATTAGGCACGGCGGCGGCTCTGCAAAAACCCAAGCAAGCAAAACAAAATTTACAAACCTAAAAACATGGATAACATTATGAAAAAGATATATGAAGCTCCCGAAATGCTCGTCGAGGTAGTATGCGTAGAGTCTCTCTTGGCTGAGAGCCTTCCAGTCATCGGAGGTGGCAGCGCGCCAAAGGTAGGCGACCTTGACGACATCCTCACGAAAGACCGTAAGGACGACTTTGACCTCTGGTAAACGACGGAGGCATACAATACGGGTGGAAGGCATCGGCTGCCCTATGCATAGCACGGCAACCGCCTTCCACCCTCAAAAAATCTTTTCAATGTTTTGAAAAGTTTTAATTAATAAAAAAGGTTGTGAATAGTTCCTGCAGCGATGCACGAACTATTTTTTATGTGGTTGCTTGTGAGGACTGGGGGGATTCATTCGTTGCCTTCCATTGCTTGTATTTCCCCAGTTCGTCAGAGAATTCGGCGACAGCCCACAGCAGTATGGCGGTGTCGTCAATAAGACCCATGGGGATGAAGTCGGGCATTAAGTCAATGGGAGTGACTACATAGACCAGCGCTCCTACAATAACGATGAGGTTCAGCAGGTTGTAGTCTTTGTATCGTCTCGTCACTACGTCCTTCACATACTGGCAGATGAAGAGCAGTTCGCCTTTTGCCTTCGACATCCCTTCTTTGCTGGCATATTTCTTCGCATTTGCCAGCAATGCCTTCATCTTTTTAGGATGCATCAGGTAGTACCGCCCCATAGATGCCCATCCGCCTTTCTTGAAAAGTTTTGCGTAGTCCATCTTCAGATATTATAGCGGTTGCCGTCTCTTTTACTTTATGCTCACTTTTAGCGGTGTTCTGACGTTCTGTGCTGAAGTGCTGAGGAACGCCTCCCATGCGGTGAGATCGGTGAAAGATGTAGAAGGGTTTTTGTCCCATCCCGAACCGAAGTAGTATGTGTAGGAAGTGGATGGCTTATAGGTCGTTGTGGCGAGAATATGACCAGTGGCGATGCCGTTTTCACGTGGCTGATAGGTAGTGGTTATGGTCTTGTCGGGGAAAAGAAGACCGATGTAGATTTTGCCCATCTGCTTGGCGAGTTCATCTTTGTATTTGGCGTTGTAGACACTTGGGTCGCCGAGGTCTTCGTAGCCGAGATAGCCATTATCTTGCGAAAGGACATACGCCGACGGATTTGACTTGTGAACGACAGTGCCTGCTGCCATCTGCGAGGGCTGAGACAAGCCGTCGTATGTTACGCTGACACGGTTGAAATGGCTGCCAGCGTCAAGGGATATGACACGTGTTTCAGTCACTTTATCGCTATCTCCATACTGCTGTTCGGGATAAGTGAAACGAACCGTGAAACGCAGCGGGCCATTGTCAAGAATATCGAAAGTCTTGTAACACTGAGGCATGAAAAGCGAGCCGTCAGCATTAAGCAATGCATTTGCTCCACCGCCGAGTGTAGGGCCTACGGTGTAGCAGTCCATACCCTTGCCGTGGTCTATGTGATAGCAGAAAGCATTATACACCTGGTCGGCAAGGTCGTGATAGCCACGGTCGTGCAGTTGCTTGCTGATGCTCCGCATTTCTTGGTTTTGTTCGCTGGCATACCAGTAGTCGAGCATTAACTGGTCGGTGCTTTTGTTGAATATGTCATATCCAACTGCACCGCCATGTCCATACACACGGTATGCCACACGGTCATTCTCCCAACCGAACTCATCTTGGCGCTCAGTGAAAAGGCGACCTTTCGCCTTCTGTTCATACTTCTGCGGAGTTCCCTCCTTTATATAATATGTAGACTTGCCCTTGCTCGCCACACCTGCTTGAAAGATAAGTTTCCCGTCGTATGTAACTTGCGAAGGGATTTCCTTCCCATCAGCATCCGTCACTACAACGTTTTCAACATTTCCCAGTTTCTTCTCCACCTGCTTCATGTCAACCTCAACCACCTCCACGCGAGCATTTTGCAATGAGTTAGAAACTGTAACCGTGACCCTGTCGGCAGCGTGACAAAGTGACATGACAGAGAAGAATAATGATAAGAAAATAAAGGTCTTTTTCATGGTGAATTATGATTATTAGATATTTATGATACAAAGATGAAATATAAAGGAATCTTTAGATGAGAACCCTAAATGTTCTACAATCTATCTATTACGGCAAAGCAGCATGCGAAATATCAAAATCTGCCCAAACTATTTCTTGAACTGTCCCGAATATTCTAACGCAAACATCAGCCCAAAATCTGCTTAAAAAGGTCATCTGTGGAGGATGCACTGAATGTCTTGCCATTGCGGACATCGTCAATTGCTTTTATTGTTGTGGCATTTGGCACATTCTCGGATACCCGTGTCCGATTATGCAATATATTAACTCCATTCATGGCACGGCATATATTCTTCAGGCTCTGCAATATAGCAGAATTTTCTATTTGTAGCGTCAATGTGTACATATTGTCTCTTTATTGATTTAGTTACAAAGATAATACATAAAAGTCATTCATCCAAACTTTTAAGTAATTTAAATTCAATGTATCAAAAACAATATAAAAAAAGTGTTTGGAAACACTAAATTTGGGTGAAAAAGAATGTTTGGAAACACTAAATATGGTATAAAAGCAACGCACCCTTCGTCTCCCGACGGTGGGTGCGTTTTTAATAATTGTGAAGTCTAATTTCTAACGTCTTTTATTCTATATATAATATAAAATATAAACGAAATACGCCTACATATCCCATGCAGACGTATTTCTTTAGTAAAAAGATTTGTTTTAAGGGTTTACATGAGGTATTTTTTCATTACTGAATGATACTTCTGTTTCGCTCCATTGGCCAGTAACAGAGATATTATTAACATCCAAAAGTGATGGTAAATATATTTTTATACCATTGTCGCCTCCAAGTAATTCTCCCACAACATCCTCCACAAATCCTAAAACTTCCTCCAGTACGCCTCCAAGTAAATATCCAAGTGGCCCTAATAACCCCCCAAGAGTATTTCTAAGGTTTAACACATCCTTCACTAAATTAAGGTCTATTTTCACAGGTTTCATCCCTTCTAACTCCCCGTCTGACAATGGGTCATCTGGTGTGCTCACTTTCACATTCACATCATTAAGTTCCACATTCAAAAGGTCATAAAATGTCGTATATTGACGATTAGATTCAGCCGGATAAATTAATGGTGGAGTTGTATTTTGGATATTCACAAGCAAACCATCAAGCAAATTCCCATCAATTACATCAAAAAGACCGCCCACTATGCCATCGCTATTCACGGTTATCTTTGAGACTTCTTGCTTTCCGCAAAAAGTTGTTACTGTGAGAGTACGGAACTCTTCTGTCTCCTTGGGGACTTCTGGCTTTGGTCTTTGGAAATCATCTAATTTATATTTATACGGCCCTGCATTTTGTTCAAACGACGTACATTTTCTATCAAAATTTATATTTTTAGGCAATGAGGCATAAGTTATCTCAACATAATATACATGTTCCCACGGAGCGAGTACATATCCTAATCCCAACAAAGATACGTTTGTGTCACCTTGTATTGCAGATTGAAGTTGCTTTGTCAGTTCATCAAGCAATGCTTTGCGTAGTGCGTCTAATAGTGGACCAACAAGGTTTTGAGTCAACTGACTGACAACTCCATCAGCACCACGGAACAAAATAAATGTTACATCTAACAGCCCTTTGATGCCAGGATTATCATTTAACCAACTAAGTAAATTACTTTTTAACAATGTTCTTACTGACTCTTCAAGCAAATTATCATTCTTCATTATCTCATCAACGAGATTGTTTACCACATCTCTAACATCATTTGTCACATCAACCGTTTTGCGACCATAGATATTGCTGGACACAACACGCTGCATCAGCACATGGGGAGGTGTTCCACCTTCTGCAAAGTCTTTTTCACTAAATTCAACCGTGCAGAGATAGAACATATTGTAATTGTTGAACGCAACAGGGCCTTTGTCGGGCATACAAAGTCGTGCTTCATCATATTTCCTTTGCTTATAATCAGATAGAAGTTGCCCATCCTGCCCTTCAAACAGATTTTTGTCGGAATTGCCGACAAATACAGCCTTATACTCTCCATAGGGAAGTAGGAAAGTAACTTCATTTTTCAAAGGCCATAGATAGTCTTTGGCATCTTTGTCACTAATTCCCCCTTCTGATGCCGCAGGCCCATCATACGTCAGAACAGGCATTTCCTGTAAGTAGCGAAATGTGCCGTCAGACTGCTTTTGATAGATTATACATATCAGTGACTGTATCGCTTTTGAGTATTCATTGTCCAATGCAATACGAGTAGAGGCATCGCCTCCCTGTTCGGGGAAGAAGGTGGCACGGAAATATCCCTCAGGCACAGCGCCGTCTGCCGTTGTTCCGTCTGGCAACATTCCATTCTCGTTGTAAATCTCTTTGTCGCACGCTGTAAATGCAACAGCAACGACGGCGCATAGCATAAAACGCATAAATGATGTTCTCATAATAATCACTCAATATTATATGTTAAAACTTAAAACTCCTCAATCCAGCCGTCCCACTTATCATCTTCAAGGTCAATATCGTTGTCGCCACCGAAATCGGCTTCAAACTCGTTTTCCATACGTGTCACATCTGTCACCAACCCCGGCGCGCAAGTGTTTGTATAGGTTCCATCATAATCTTCTCTGTAAGGATATGCATACCAATCTTTTGCCTTTGTTTTATCAGCAACCCATTCTGCAAACGAATGACCTGGTGTGCCATAAGCATCGAGGCTTTGCCATATCTTGCCATCTGCAAACATAGGCACACTTTCTCTTGGCCAACGATAGTGTCCTTTCTTTTTCCACGCAGTATTTACCCATATCTTTGGCGTGCAGATAACGTATGGCACATTTTGTGTGCCGTAGTTTAAAGAGTTTTGAACTACCTGCGCTTTGTTATTATCAAATTCCGTTTGACCTCGCTGAAGAACCTTTATCTGGAATCCACCCATATTGGCTGCTGCATCATTATCGTATTCAGTATTGCCAACCTCGCTTTTCGTTAATGTGAAACTGCTTCCCACTTCGATAGGAATTGTATGTGCGTATTTAGTAGGTCTTACATTATCCACATTGATTTGCTTATAACTGCCGCTTGCTGCTGGTTCTGCACCAAACAATTGGTGTATTTCTCCTATTTGTTCCTCTTTAAAGAAAACATACGAAGCCAGCGTTCCTCCTGCAGCAAGCGGGGTAACATAGGCATACTCTTCTCCTGATGTGTATTGAATTTCTATAACAACGTCATTGTAGTCTATATCCAGCGTGTTGCCAAGGTCTTCCGCACTTATAATCCATGAACTTCCGTCCTCGACGGTGATAGCAGGAAGTGCGCCTTCAATCATAAACATACAGTCGTTGAGGTCATGGACAGATGCGTCCGACTCGTCTTCGAAACCATGGTCAGATTCGTCTCCCAACTCGTCTTCGAAACCTAAGTATAAACGCCCATTGTCTTCAAAGGTGCAAGCATGAATATCCTTTATCCCTGCCTTTTTATCCGTGTATGGATTGAGTGCTGAACTGGAATAGAATGTTTTGTCGTCATCTGTTTTAATGTATATTCCAAAGATAGTTCCTGCTTTTAGTTTTATCTTTATTCCTTGTGTTTTTATAGTAGAAGGCTTGCCCTCCCATGGCGTGTTGCCTTCTGTTCTTGCATTTTCCCATTGGTCTGTGTTATGAGTAGCATATTGCAATTCTTCTCCCGCTTCTTTTATCGTATAAATGTGAATGATGTGCCGTTTGTAATGGCCATCAATATCATCAACTATCTCTACGTTACCGTCAATGTCAATATCAATGTCAACATCATTTTGCAAATCACTCTCATCATAATAATATAGATATACCTCATTCTTTTTTGAAGTATTCCAATAGATAGGATATAACGTAAATTCTCCTGTAGATACATAAGTAAAGTCATCTATTTCTTTACCCCTATTATCTTGGCCTTCAGGCACATGGTCAGTCCATTTCCAGTATATCTTTTCGTCTATAATTTTAGAATCCCCCTTTTTCACATAATTGGACTCAATAATGCCTCGTGTAGAAGTCGCATCAAATGTAACGCTATTCCCTACTGTTGTATATTGTACTGTGCTGCCATTGCTAACCATCAACTCCGTAGTGCCTTCAATCACGTCAACCCCCAATGTTTGTGTGCCTGACACACCGGAGTAGTTCCCCGCCAACGAATAAGTACCATTAGTTTTAGCATAAATCTTAATATTAGATGGTCTTGATGTTGTGACTGTCACCTTGGCACGTTCTGCCAAGTTCCAGTCTTGTGTCTCGTCAACCTCGTTATAGATTGATTTGAAGTCATGGACAAATCCGACCTGTTCCACAGTAAAACCATTGTCATATTCTTGACATGCAACAAACGAGAGTGCCATGAGAGATACGGCACAGATGTTCGATAAGAAATTTTTGAATCTCATTTTATAGAAGTTTTATGTTGATAATCTTATAGTTTTTTATTGTCTGTTATACAACAAGTTAAGGTATTTTATTTAACATAACCGCCGTTATGGATTCACGCATTTTTGATAGGTTTTTTGCATGTTTATCTACATTATTTAATATTGGGGTAGATGATTGTGTATTCATCAAATTTACGTTATGCCATTGCAATCTTCAATGTGGCAAAAACAGAGGATTGTACGGGAAATGCTATCTTTTTTTGAAAAAGATGAGTAATTTAATCGTTTTGTTTACAAATTATAATAAAAAAGTACTACCTTTGCAACGTTCAAAACGATAGATATGTGTGAAGTTGAGGGGAAACTGGAGACGTTGAGAACATGTAATATTAATGAGAATCAACAGATTAGAATACTTTTGAGGCATAACGGCGGTTATGTTAAATAGGGGATGGTCAGTGACCGCTCCCCTATTCTCTTTTTGAGAGGATATTGTTCTTTTTTTGCCTCTAAATGCCATTTTCGTATTCTTTTTAACCCATTCCAAATGCTGTGCAAAACGCACAATAGGGCAAAGGGCAACAGATGAATTGATTGAATATAATTGAAAATCTTGGGAATTTTGTATTGAAAATCTTGGGAATTTTGTATCTTTGCCACCAAAATATGGCAGTTATGTATTATTCAAGGCTTGTAGAGAAAGAAATAGAATTGAAACTAAGGTCATCGGGGGCGGTCGTTGTGGCAGGTCCGAAGTTTTGTGGTAAGACAACTACCTGTATGCTTTTTCAGAAAAGTTTCGTCAAATTAAATACGAAGCAAACTATATCTATGGCACGGATGAACCCGAAGGCTATGCTGTCGGGTGAGAAGCCGAGATTGATTGACGAATGGCAGAAGTCGCCCGATATTTGGAATCAAGTGAAGGACGACCTTGATTTTGAGTATCAATTTGGCAAATATATCCTAACGGGCAGTTCTACACCTGCCGACAAGACAGAGGTGCATCACAGTGGTGCAGGAAGGATAGCCCCTGTAAAAATGCGACCGATGTCGCTATGGGAGTCGAAGGAATCGAATGGGATGGTGTCACTTGCTGACCTGTTCAATGGTGGCTCTAATTTCCCGTGGAATATGAATGATGGATTTACACTCGACGATGTGGCGTTTCTCATTTGCCGTGGCGGATGGCCTATTGCCGTGCTTGCACCGAGAGAGATTGCCATTGAAATTACGAAGAATTACTATAGTGGTCTATTCGTTTTTGAAGACAGTGAAAACGAGCGTTTCCGCAATAAGAAACCAGAAATACTGAGAATGATACTCAAGAGTTATGCACGGAACATTTCTACGGAGGCTGCTGTATCAACAATCATTTCCGACATTAGGCAGAGCAATGAACGCACGATGGACACAAAGACATACGATGAGTATATGGAGGCTCTTAAAGATCTGTATATCATTGAAGATATAGAAGCGTGGAATCCCAGCATAAGGTCAAAAACATCTATCAGAAGTACGCCAACCAGACATTTCGTTGATACTTCCATCGCTTGCCGTGCATTAGGAATTAGTCCCGAAGATTTGAAAAATGATTTGGAAAGTTTCGGACTTTTCTTTGAAGATTTTGCTGTAAGAGACCTCTCCATCTACGCCAATTCGCTTGGTGGCACGGTAAAGCACTACAGAGATAATGCAGGGCTTGAATGCGATGCTGTTATCCATTTGGATGACGGGCGATGGGGTGGCATAGAGATAAAACTTGGAGGCGATGAACTTGTTGAGCAGGGAGCGGCATCCCTGAAAAAACTGCGTGACAAAATAACGGAGAAGAGCAATGAGAAAGCACCGTCTTTCCTGTTGGTTCTTACTGCCGTTGGGGGAGCATACAAACGAGAAGATGGTGTTTTCGTTGCACCGATAAATATGCTAAAACCATAAAGCCCTAATAAAATAATGTCAACAGGCATGACATAATGACAATGTGGCGCAAAAAATGGCTTCACCACATTGCTGTGATGAAGCCATTTTTATTATATATATGTGTGTTGATTACATCATTCCGCCCATGCCTGGAGCGCCCATTGGCATCTCTGGCTTGTCTTCTTTAGCATCACAGATGACACACTCGGTGGTGAGGAACATACCTGCGATGGAAGCTGCGTTTTCGAGGGCTACACGGCACACTTTGGCTGGGTCGATGATGCCCGACTCGCGGAGGTTCTCGTAAGTGTCTTTGCGAGCGTTGTAGCCAAAGTCACCTTTCTGGCTGCGTACTTTCTCTACTACCACTGAGCCTTCGAGACCTGCGTTCTCCACAATCTGACGGAGTGGCTCTTCGATTGCACGCTTAACAATCTTGATACCTGTCGTTTCGTCAGCATTGTCACCTGTGAGGTTTTCGAGGCTGTCAATAGCACGGATGAGAGCCACGCCACCGCCTGGGATAGTACCTTCTTCGATAGCGGCACGAGTAGCGCAAAGAGCATCATCCACACGGTCTTTCTTCTCCTTCATTTCTACCTCAGATGCTGCACCTACATAAAGTACTGCAACACCGCCAGAGAGTTTTGCAAGACGCTCCTGCAGTTTCTCCTTGTCGTAGTCAGATGTAGAGTTCTTGATTTCGTTCTTTATCTGATTTACACGGTCTTGGATGTTCTCCTTCTGACCCTTGCCATCAACGATAGTAGTGTTATCCTTAGTGATAGTCACCTTCTCAGCAGAACCGAGCATTTCGATAGTAGCCTGCTCAAGTTTCAAGCCCTTCTCCTCAGAGATAACGATACCGCCAGTGAGGATTGCGATGTCCTCGAGCATTGCCTTTCTGCGGTCGCCAAAGCCCGGAGCCTTAACGGCACAAATCTTGAGTTGCGCACGCAGACGGTTTACTACGAGTGTGGTAAGTGCCTCGCTCTCAACATCCTCAGCGATGACGAGGATTGGACGACCTGTCTGTGCAGCAGGGTTGAGAATTGGCAGGAACTCCTGAAGGTTGGAAATCTTCTTGTCGTAGATGAGGATAAGAGGATTTTCCATTTCGCACTCCATCTTCTCAGTGTTAGTCACGAAGTATGGAGAGAGATAACCACGGTCGAACTGCATACCTTCAACCACTCCGATGGTAGTTTCACGACCCTTAGCCTCTTCGATAGTGATAACACCATCCTTAGACACCTTCTTCATGGCATCAGCAATCAGTTTGCCAATCTCGTTGTCGTTGTTGGCAGACACGGTTGCAACCTGCTCAATCTTGTCGTAGTCGTCGCCCACCTGCTCGCTCTGCTCCTTGATGTTCTCAACGACCTTAGCGACAGCCTTGTCGATACCACGCTTCAAGTCCATTGGGTTAGCACCAGCGGCAACATTCTTCAAGCCTGTTGCAACGATGCTCTGTGCAAGCACGGTAGCAGTTGTTGTTCCATCGCCGGCATCGTCGCCAGTCTTTGAAGCAACGCTCTTAACCAACTGAGCACCAGTATTTTGGAAAGCATCTTCCAACTCTATTTCCTTTGCTACTGTCACACCATCCTTTGTGATGTGTGGAGCACCAAACTTCTTCTCGATGATTACGTTGCGACCCTTAGGTCCAAGAGTCACCTTTACTGCATTTGCCAACTCGTCAACACCTTTCTTCAGTTGCTCACGAGCCTCTATATTGAATTTAAGTTCTTTAGCCATAATACTTTATACCTTTCTTTTATTATATATTATTTCAAAATAGCCAACACATCGCTTTGGCGCATGATAAGATACTTCACGCCGTCATATTCCAATTCGCTGCCTGAATACTTTCCATAGAGAACTTGGTCACCCACTTTAAGCACCATTTCCTCATCCTTTGTACCGTTGCCTGCTGCAACAACTTCGCCCTGAAGAGGCTTCTCCTTTGCTGTGTCTGGGATGATAATTCCGCCCACAGTCTTTTCTTCCGCAGGTTTTGGGAGCACCAACACCCTGTCTGCTAATGGTTGAATGTTCATAGTCTTTTTCTTTTAATTTAATAATGTATTAGTATTTATAAATTTCTATAAAATGTATTATATATGAAAGCACATGTCTTCTGTTGTAAGAAAATAACAAAGTTCATACCATGATGCACTTAACATATAGAAATGTGACACTTTGTCATAAATATACACATTGATTTTGCCTTTAATGTTAAAATCTTGCTGAGAAACACAGTCCTATACTATGTTCTGCTGTATTGTATGTCGGAATAATTGCCGCTTCCATATTCTGCTTGTTCCACCCAAATAATTTCCGCTCGTATGGCAATAACCAATAGGCTATGTGAGTAGAAAGTATGCCCACACCTGCTCCTGCAATAACATCGTTCAACCAATGGCGGTCATTATACATTCTTAATATACCTATCCCTGTTGCAAAAGCATAAGCACCTATGCCACAAGCATTTCCATACTCCATTCTCACCATTTCAGCACCCATAAAAGCAGTTGCCGTATGCCCAGAAGGAAATGAATTTCTCTTTTCTGAATCGGGTCGCTTCTCTCTAACCGAATATTTTGTTACGTTCACTATTAGGGCTGTCACGGCAGAAGCGGTAACTGCAACACACAGACGTTCACGAAAGGGATGACGTGTATCGACTCCCGTAAATCCAAGCCCTATGCCCGTTGCCAATGGAACGTATTGCAAATAATCGTCAGCCCTAAATCTATGATCATGTCTTATATGGTAGAAATCCTCTTTTACATCCTGCTTAACCTTGCAAAACCAACCATTTGAAACTCCGAAACTGCCTATTGTTATAAGGGCTGCCGGAGCAATTAACTGTTTAGGATTAAAATAATTATTATGAGTAGAAATGCTATCTAAATCTGATTGTTGTGCGTAACATACAGAGCAACGAAACATAATAAAAAGAAATATCATCATTATTTTCTGTTGTCCACATACGTAACTTCTCATATCTCATTTATTCTTAGTTAGTACTTAAAAAGCCTACGAATTACAAAGTTAGTGCTTTTTTATAATTCGCAACTAACTTTTATAACAGAATTTATTTATTAAAGATGTGATGCCGACAACATCCAATATAAAAATTATTCTTTAGTTCTTTTTAATTAAAAACTTATATGATGATATTTATAAAGTGTTGCTAATGTTAATAATGTCCATTTACTATATAATTATCAATCATTTAGAATGTTTATAACTGTTGATTTGAGTATTGAAAGTTTCTTTATAAAAAAGAATAACTTTTTTTGACAGTTTGAAATAATTGTCGATATATAATTTCAAATAAGAAAAGCAAGTAAAGTTATTGTTAGTTATTATTGATTTATTAAAACTTTATTAACATACTTTTCATTATAGTTATTAACAAGTTGATGTCGCTTTTATTTCAGCAGTTCCATAAAACGCTGTTTCATGGCTGCTTTCTTTTCTTCTGTTTCTTCTGTTAGAAAAGTCTCAACTATCTCATTAAAAGCCTGTTCCGCTCGCATCTTCATCTGTGCTTTGCCAGCACGAAGTCCTGAGGAAAGGTCTGTATTAGGGAGCAGTTGCCTATTGAAGTTTCCGTCACTCATTATATGTGTTAATAAATATGTTTATAATTGTGATTGTATTTCTTTGCAAATATATAAAAAATGATTGATAAATAGTTGTTTATTAGTAATTTTTAGTTAATTTTGTAGTTATCAATAATAGTGATGATAAGTTTATGGATATGATGTTGAAAACTGATGAAAAGTATATACGCAGGTGCATACAATTGGCTCGCAACGGCATGATGAATGCACGACCAAACCCTATGGTAGGCGCTGTGATAGTTCATAACGACAAAATTATCGGAGAGGGCTATCATGCACGTTGTGGTGAAGGTCATGCCGAGGTAAACGCTTGTGCATCAGTAAAGAAAGAAGATGAACACTTGTTGAACGAAAGCACTATCTATGTAAGCCTTGAACCATGCAGCCACTACGGCAAAACACCTCCATGTGCCGACCTGTTGATAAGCAAACATTTCCGTCGTTGCGTAATTGGCTGCAAAGATTCTTTTTCAAAAGTTCAAGGCAGAGGAATAGAAAAATTGAAAAATGCAGGAATAGAAGTCACAGTAGGAGTATTAGAAGAAGAATGCAAAGCCCTCAACAAGCATTTCTTCACTTTCCACGAGAAGCACCGCCCTTTCGTCACACTGAAATGGGCGCAATCGGCAGACGGCTACATTGACGGCTACATATCAAACAAATACACTCAGATGCTCTGCCACAAAAGACGCACTGAACATCAAGCCATACTTGTGGGAAGACGCACATACGAACTCGACAACCCCTCACTAAACGTAAGGGAATGGCACGGTTATTCTCCAAAACGATACGTCGTTTCTTCCAATGATTTAACTTTGCCAGAAGGGTATAACCTCATCAAAACAAACAATATCTCCGATATCCTTTCTCACCTCCACAACGAAGGAATACAGTCAGTCCTTGTCGAAGGCGGCTCCCAACTTCTCCAGTCCTTCATCAACACTCAACAATGGGACGAATGCTATGTGGAACATGGTAGCACAGCAATAAACGGCTCAGTCAATGCTCCAATATTACCCAAAGACATATCCCCTATTGAAGAAACCTCTCACATGGGAAACACCATATTATTTTATCGCAAAAATACTCTATAATCCCCATAAATTCCCAACATTAGTTTGAAATTCCAGTCCTTCACGGCAGAGGACTCCAGTCCTCTATTAGGAGGATTAAAGTCCTTCATCGTGAAGGACTGATGTTATTATTGGTGTATGGCTGACTATAATAACATTTACCCAATTCGTCACCACACGGCACACAGCCAATGTAGCACATTAGCGTGTGGTAACAAATACAACGGATAAAAAATAACAAAGTTACACTTCTCCCTTGTGTTTTGTATTTTTTTACCTCTGCGACAAACGAATGAGGCAGTTGAGGTGCGATGTATATTTATGCTGTCTTATTTAAAATGACGATATATTCGTTGTTCATAGTTTCAACTTTTTCTCCTGCAATGTTTGTAGGGCTTGTTTTTGCAGGCATCCTCTTGTTTGGTATTTCCCGTACAATGGTTATTTCATGCTTAAATCCACATTTCTCAAACATTTCTGCAGTGAAATAATCAAGCGGGATTTGTACGCCTTTCACATTCCTGTTGCCTACGACGTAGCACACTGTTCCGCCTGTGCGTACAAGTTCCGCTACATTATTTATTGATTTGCTGTAATCATTCAAAAAACCTATCACCTCATAGTACCTGTTTTTGTCAGCCGTGCGTATTAAGGTCAATTCTTCCCTGATACTTTCGGTGGAGAACAATTCTGTCGTCGCCTTCGTCCCTCCCATAAGATTTCTGTCAAGGTTTTTAGCATTGTCAAACCCGAACCATTCGTTTGCCCATCGAGAGAACTGACCATAGGCAACGGTCGTTTTGCTGTCGCCATAAGGCGGAGAGGTGACAATCATGTCAACCGACCCTTTGTCCAATATGTCCTCCGGCACACCTTGCGTTGTATTGAAGCCATAGATTGCAGATGTCGCATCGTTTTGTGCCGCTTCGTTGAAATCCCTTAATCCTTTAAGGTTGCGTATGACCTTTGTCTCGAAAATGTTAAAAGTGTCTGGATGGAATTTTTCCAGTGATTTTGCACTCATCTTAAATCTTTTGAACTCTCCGTTGCGTGTGAAGGAAACTTCTCTGACTACCTCACTCAAGGCTAACAGGAAAAACGGACAGCAGTCGGCATACTCTTCTATCAGTTGCTGAAGATAAGACAATTTTAGCAACGCCTCTTCGGAATACCAAAAAGAGTAATTGGAAATTCGGTCAAAGTTGCGGTTCTTCACCATGCTTTCATTATAGAACACCAAGTGTGACTGCAAATCGCGAAAATTCTTTTCCAGCGTGCGGCAATCATAATGGGTGGTTTTCACCTTGCCCATCAAGCGAGCCAGAGGATTCAAGTCTGTCCCTATCGAATTAATCCCCATTAGAGATGCTTCCACAAGGCTGGTCCCACTTCCCATGTAAGGGTCGAACAGCAATTCGAAACGCCCTTCGGGGCGATATTCGTACATGAGAGCGCGGGCTATCTGCGGAATCATCATTGCAGGATAGGTGTGATAGCAATGCGTGTACTGCTTGGTGTCTGCCGTCTTGTAACTCCACCTGTCATCAACTAATCTTCTGTATGCCATACGACTTTTATTTTGCGAGTGCAAAGGTAATGGAAAACTCTTAAAATAAGAGTGGTTTGTCTTTCTTTTTGTTATAATTTTGCACAAAAATACAAAATGTAAAGCAATAATGAAAACAGAATATCAACAATATATCATTTCAAAGATAAGAAGGCTCAGAGATGAACATGAATATAGCCAGAAAGACATTGCAGACCTCATAGGGATTTCATACGGGCAAATGGGGAACATAGAAAGCCCCAAAGCGAAGAATAAATACACGCTTGCGCAAATTCATCAGATATGCAAGGAGTTTCACTTGCCTATTGAACAGATTTTCATCGAAGACGAAGAATTTGCGTTAGGCAAAGACATCATAAATTTACTAATAACTAAAATTGTGAAATATGGAGAGAGATAATAAACTATTCATCATTGAGAAATTCAAGGAAGTGGAGGCTTTAGGCTTCGTCAAAAGCAGAAGGAGCAACAACACAGGGATTGGAAAAACTTTTGAAGATTATGTAGGCGTGGTGGAAAACAATCTTGAAGAACCTGACCTTGCGGGTTTTGAAATAAAGTCTCACAGGACGGAGTCGTCAAACTATGTCACTCTGTTTACAAAAGCGCCGACTTTCCCAAAAGGGGCAAACAAGTTTCTTCGTGATAATTTCGGAACGCCTTACGAGGAAAACCCTGAACTTAAGAAACTGCACACTTCCATGTTTGCTACAAAGTTCAATTCATATAATGGGCGGTACTCTTTCAAGTTGAAGAACGACGAGCAGCAAAAGAAATTGATAATCTGTGTGCATGACCTTGACACTCATCGCTTGATTGACGATTCTGTGGGGTATTTGTATGACAGCATCAGAAAAGTGTTGGAAAAGAAACTGAAACAACTGTTTTATGTCTCGGCAGAAAGACGATATGACGACAATGGAGTAGAAGAGTTCCATTTCAATCATGCGGAAATATATACCGATCCAAGTTTGGAGAAATTTCTTGATTTGATAGATAAAGGGCTTATTATGTATGACATCCGAATAGGAAGTTATCACAGCGGAAAGAACTATGGAAAACCGCACGACCACGGCTCAGGCTTCCGCATCTTGGAGGGGAATATCCATTTGTTGTATGAACAGAAAGAGAACGTCGAATGAAGTATAGAATGCCTTGAAGGTAAAATTTTCCTGTCTTGTGATAAACTCCATCAGATGGCTGTCGCTAAACATCTGTTCTGCTCTTAGAGCAATTTGTCTCAACATGTTGAGAATTTTTCGTAGAATCCAAAAGCAAATACAAAGTTATTCCATCAAAGGCACTCCATAAACAAAAGGGTCAATACATTCTTCTTGTGATGCAGAAATAGGTGTTTTTCCTCCCAATGCGAGGGTGAGGACGGATATTTTTGTGTTGGACGCTTTGGATAGTTCTTTGGCACAGGAGGTTATGGTTGCTCCTGTGGTGGTGACGTCATCGACGAGCAGAATGTGCTTGTTTGAAATTTTATGTTTGTCTTTCAGTTGAAAAATGCCAGATACATTCTTTCTCCTTTCCAAGGAACTGTTCATGTTTGTTTGCGATGGATTGTTGGTAACTCTTTTTACCACATTATTATATATAGGTATTCCTGTGGTTTTGCTTATCCCTTTTGCAATGTAGAGACTTTGGTTGTAGTGGCGTTTCATGCGGCGTTTCCAGTGTAGTGGGACGGGGATGATACAGTCTATATCTTTGAAAAAGTCGTATTCTTGGAGTTCTTTGGCATATATTTTGGAAAGGTTATACCCCACTTCTGGACGATTGTCGTACTTCATGGAGTGTATTATATGGCGTGCTTCTTTGCCGTCGTAGTGGAAGAAAGATGTAGCACGTTCTATGGGGAATTGTTCCCAAAACATCTTTTCAAGGGGGCTATGCTCAATGGTGTGATAGTTGGTGAATGGCAGATGTATGTAGCAAGATGTGCATATACTCTTTTCCTTTATGGTAAGTCTGTTGCCACACATCACGCATTGGCGTGGCAAAAGAAAGTCAAGTACATCGTTAATAATCTGCTTCATCTATGTTGCCTATCACTTTCGTTATGTCATCCATAGAGAAACCTCTGCCAAGGGCGAACCTTATGAGTTTTCCCTTTATCTCATATTCGTTTCTTCCTTTCACTGATGGGCGTTTCTTCTTTATTATCTCTGATAATGTTGAGAGATTGTCGTCACTCTCTATCTCTTCGAGAGCCTCATCTATGTGCTTCTGAGGTATTTGCCTCAGTCTCAGTTCTTGCTGTATCCTTATCTTCCCCCATCTGTTATATCTGAACTTATCCATCACGAATGCACGTGCAAATCGACCTTCATCAATAAATCTCTCCTTTACCAACTTCTCTACAATCCTCTCCTCCGCCCCCTCTGGCAACTCCCAGTTTTTCATCTTCTTCTGTACGTCGTGGCAGCAATGCTCCCCCATAGCACACAGAGCAGAAAGCCGTGTGTAGGCCTCCTGCTCTGTGTATTTCTTCTTTTTCTTCTCCATGTTGATTATGTCTCTACAACAAAATCATTTCTTCTTCTTTTCCAAGTATTCTTTTAGTTCTTCTACATTCTTATATTCAGTGATTTTATAGTTTGCTTCCTCATACTCTCCTTGCACAAGAGTTACCCGACCTTCCTTGTCAATGTAGAAAGCGTCAAATCCAAAAAATCTCTTTATGAATGCGACTTTCTTGCGTGGCTCTTGACCAAGTATCACAGCAAAGAAATCTTTTTTCGTATCACAACCAATCTTCTGCAATGACCTTATTTCATAACCATTGCCAAGGGTTGTTTGCGCTGTATCTATTTTTTCAGGATTGTCGGTAGCACACACTAAAACCTTCACATTTTTTTCTGCCTTTTGCTTCTTAACCCTCAGTTGGTCAAATCCCTCTCCCCACACTTCGCTGGCGTCTGTCATGCTGACGAAGGCGTATGGGTCGATGCTCTTAATCATCTGTTGGATAATGGTTTGTTCACGACGACGTATCACACTCATTACCACCTTTCGGTCTGTGTGAGTGTACCACCCTTCGCCCTCAAGAACCGTCACTCCATGCCCTGTGTTGACTATCGCATCGGCTATTGCATGAGCATTTCGAGAGAATATCATAAACTGCACCGATTGCTGGCGACGGCGTATGCAGTAGTCAAGCGTGATAGAACAGATGAAAAGCATCACAAAGCCATAGATGACACGGAACCAATCGTGGAACACAAAATAACACGATGAAATGACAGCAATGTCACACGCTCTGATGACCGAGCCAAGCGACATCTGCCTGTATTTCTGCACGATAAATGCTATAATGTCCGTTCCTCCAGTAGAGCCGTTATGCTCAAAGCACAGAGCCAATCCCACTCCCTCAATAATTGCCCCAAGCACACACGCCATGAATGACTCATCGCCAATGAGTTTTGGCAACATCATTTTTCCCGGATTATCAGGGTCGGGTATTTCCAATATACGCTGTAAAACCCATAGCATGAATGTCATTAAGAATACGGCGTAAACGGTTCTTATACAGAACTTTAACCCAAGAATTTTTATGGCAGCGATGAGCAGACATAGATTGATTGCAATGTACGTCACCTGCACCTCAATGCCTAAAGCATAATAGATAATAGATGATATACCAGCCACGCCGCCAGTCGTAAGTCCGTAAGGCAGCATGAATATGGTCACACCCATTGCATAGAGTATTATTCCAAATGTGATGATGGCATAATCTCTCAGTTCGTTCAGTACGTAAGCCTTTGTCATTTCTTCAATACCACGTTAATCATCTTGCCCGGAACAACAATAACCTTATTCACCGTAAAGCCTTCCATCCACTTTGCCGACTGCGGATTTTCCAGTGCTGCCTTCTCTGCCTCTTCGCTGCTGACGTTGGCAGGGAACTCCATCGGGAAGCGCGCCTTGCCGTTGAAAGCCACCATCATCTTCACCGAGTCTTCTTTCAGATACTCCTCATTGAATGCTGGCCACTGAGCATCGCACACCGTCGTGTCATGCCCGAGCAACTGCCACAGTTCCTCGCTCAGATGAGGGCAGAATGGGGCTAAAAGCACAGTAAGAGTCTCCTTCACCTCACGGCTCATGCTCTTCATCTTAGTCAGTTCGTTGAGGCACACCATAAAGGCGGCGATAGACGTGTTGTAAGAGAACTGCTCAATATCGCCCGACACTTTCTTTATGAGCGTATGCAATGCCTTCAACTCCTCCTTGCTTGTTGGCTCATCACCCTCAGCAACAGCGATTTGTCCCTCTTCCGTAGTCATAAACTTCCACAACTTCTTCAAGAACCTGTGGCATCCGTCAATGCCATTAGTGTCCCATGGCTTGCTCTGCTCCACAGGACCGAGGAACATCTCGTAGAGACGCAATGTGTCAGCACCGAACTTCTCCACAATCATATCCGGATTGACCACATTGAACATACTCTTCGACATCTTCTCAACAGCCCATCCGCAGATGTACTTCCCATCGTCATTCAGAATGAACTCAGCATTCTCATACTCTGGTCTCCACGCCTTGAAAGCCTCCACATCAAGCACATCGGCGCTCACGATGTTCACATCCACATGGATAGGAGTGACATCATATCCCTCCTTCTTGTCAGCGCTGACAAAGGTGTTAGTGTCCTTCACACGATACACAAAGTTGCTTCGTCCCTGTATCATTCCTTGGTTTATCAACTTCTGGAATGGCTCTTCCTTGCAAGACACGCCCAAATCGAAGAGGAACTTGTTCCAGAAACGGCTGTAAATCAGATGCCCCGTTGCGTGTTCGCTTCCGCCAACATACAGGTCTACGTTCTGCCAATACTCGTCAGCCTCCTTGCTCACCAATGCCTCCGTGTTGTGAGGGTCCATATAGCGCAGATAATACGCCGAACTGCCAGCAAACCCGGGCATTGTATAGAGTTCAATAGGGAACACCGTCACATTGTCTATCTTGCTGTTCTCCACAATCTTCTTGTTCGCCTCGTCCCACGCCCACACGGTAGCATTGCCCAGCGGCGGCTCGCCCGTGTCAGTAGGGAGGAACTTGTCCACCTCTGGCAACTCAATCGGCAGACACTCCTCTGGTATCATCGTAGGAACACCATTCTTATAATACACGGGGAATGGCTCGCCCCAATAGCGCTGACGAGAGAATATAGCGTCACGCAAACGGTAGTTCACCTTCACACGACCCAATCCATGCTCCTTCACATACTTCTTCGTTGCAGCGATAGCCTCCTTCACAGTCAATCCGTTGAGGCTGAAATCAATGTATGGAGTGACATCCTTACGTGGCGAGTTGGTCACTATTCCCTCCTTCGCATCATAACTCTCCTCACTCACATCTGCCCCCTCTATCAGCGGTATGATAGGCAGATTGAAGTGCTTTGCAAACGCATAGTCACGGCTGTCATGCGCAGGCACAGCCATAATAGCGCCCGTGCCATAGCCAGCCAACACATACTCCGAAATCCATATAGGGTTCTTCTCCCCCGTGAACGGATTGATAGCATACGAACCAGAGAACACGCCCGTCACTTTCCTGTCAATCATTCTCTCCCTCTCCGTGCGTCCCTTCACATATTTAATATACTCATCCACAGCCGCCTTCTGCTCAGCAGTAGTCACAACATCCACCAACTCGCTCTCAGGAGCAAGCACCATGAATGTCACACCAAACATAGTGTCGGCACGGGTAGTGAAGATGGTGAAACTCTTATCCTCATCACCTGCAATTTTGAACTCCACCTCTGTTCCTTCACTACGTCCAATCCAGTTCTTCTGAGTCTCCTTTATAGAATCGCTCCACTCGATAGTCTCCAATCCGTCGAGCAGACGCTGACTGTATGCGCTCACACGCAGACACCACTGCCTCATCTTCTTCTGCTCCACAGGGAAACCGCCTCTCACGCTCACTCCCTCGACCACCTCGTCGTTAGCCAGCACCGTGCCAAGCCCTGCGCACCAGTTCACCATCGTCTCGCCCATGAAAGCGATGCGGTAGTTCATCAGCACATCACTCTTTTTCTTCTCGTCCCAAGAGTTCCACTCCTCCGCCGTGAATGTAAGAGTTTCAGTCTGAGCAACATCAATCCCCTCTGTTCCTTCTTTCTCAAAGTGCTTGACGAGGATGTCTATCGGCAATGCCTTCTGCTCCTTGTTGCAGAAGAACGAGTTAAACATCTTCTGAAAAGCCCACTGAGTCCACTTATAATAGTCGGGCGCGCAAGTCCTCACCTCTCTGTCCCAGTCGAAGCAGAAGCCAATCTTGTCCAACTGCTCACGGTATCTGTCAATGTTGGCAAACGTAGTCTTCTCAGGATGCTGACCCGTCTGAATTGCATACTGCTCGGCAGGCAAACCGTAAGCGTCATACCCCATAGGGTTCAGAACGTTGAACCCTTGCAGACGCTTGTATCGTGCATAGATATCACTGGCGATATATCCCAGCGGATGCCCAACGTGCAGACCTGCCCCACTCGGGTAGGGGAACATGTTAAGCACATAAAACTTCGGCTTGCTATTGTCTTCCGCAACCTTATAGGTCTTCTGCTCAACCCACTTCTGCTGCCATTTCTTCTCGATGTCTCTGAAATTGTATTCCATTTTATAATTGTATTTTCTTAAAATTTCAAATGTGTATTTCCCTTAATACTGCGAGGTGATGTCCACCATTCTGCCTTGCCGTAGCGATTCCTGCACATTGATGATGCGCTGATTGTCGCTACCACGGAAACGCAACTGTGTGTTACGTTCTTTTAGTATGAATGGGCCATCTACAAGCACGTCTATCTGTTCCAGCAGAGGGCGGAAACGCTCCTCCTTTGTCAGTTGCTCCCAACGGTAGCCCGTGAAGCACCATATATTCCTGTGCTGCTCGTCCTTTATGCGTTTGGCAAGATGTGCCACGGCTTCGGCATGAAAGAACGGGTCGCCTCCTGTGAAGGTTACGGGAAAGTCGTTATAGGCAATTTTTGCCAGTATCTCATCTTCCGTCATGTCCTGTCCAGCCTCTGGACTCCATGACTGAGGATTGTGGCATCCCTCGCAATGGTGGGAACAGCCTGCAAAATATATGGAAGTGCGCAGCCCCGGACCGTCCACGCTTGTGCCTTCTGATATGTTGATGACTCGCAGCATATTGCCACTGCCCTTATTCATCTGTCCTTGTACATGTCGTCGTAGTATTTCTCATACTCTCCGCTGGTGATGTTGTCCATCCACGCTTCGTTTTCGAGATACCACTTGACGGTCTTTTCTATGCCTTCCTCGAACTGGAGAGATGGCTCCCAGCCTAACTCCGCTTGCAATTTGCGAGAGTCAATGGCATAGCGCGCATCGTGTCCGAGACGGTCGGTGACGTAGGTGATGAGGTCAAGGTCAGCACCTTCTGGACGTCCGAGCAGACGGTCAACAGTCTTGATTATCACCTTGATGATGTCGATGTTTTTCCACTCGTTGAAACCGCCAATGTTGTATGTCTCGGCAATTTTCCCGTTATGGAAAATCACGTCGATAGCACGTGCGTGGTCAACCACATAGAGCCAGTCGCGCACGTTCTCCCCCTTGCCATACACTGGCAGTGGCTTGCGGTGGCGTATGTTGTTGATGAACAGCGGAATAAGTTTCTCGGGGAATTGGTATGGACCGTAATTGTTAGAGCAGTTAGTCACGATAGTAGGCATTCCGTAGGTGTCGTGATAGGCACGCACAAAGTGGTCGCTTCCAGCCTTCGATGCGCTGTAAGGCGAATGCGGATTGTACTTTGTGGTCTCTAAAAAGAAATCCTTGCCATACGCCGCATGGTGTTCGCTGCTCGACGCCGTTGTGGTGAAAGGACTCTCAATGCCTTCTGGATTGGTCAGTTCGAGTGCGCCATACACTTCGTCGGTGGATATGTGGTAGAACCTCTTGCCTTCATACCGCTCGGGCAGACTTTCCCAGTAGAGTTTGGCTGCTTGCAGAAGAGACAACGTACCCATAACGTTGGTACGTGCAAAGGTGAAGGGGTCTTTGATAGAGCGGTCTACGTGGCTTTCGGCTGCAAGGTGTATGATGCCGTCCACTTTCTCGTCCTGCATCAGTTGGCAGAAAGCGTCGAAGTCGCAGATGTCCATCTTCACAAACTTGTAGTTAGGCTTGTCCTCCACGTCTTTTAGGTTGGCGAGGTTACCTGCGTATGTCAACTTGTCAAGGTTGATGATTTTATACTCGGGATATTTGTTGACGAACAGGCGGACTACATGGCTGCCTATGAACCCTGCGCCACCGGTGATGACGATGTTTCTCTTGAAATCCATAACTTAAACTGTCCTTTGATTTATTTGCCTGCAAAGTTACGGATAAATCTTTGAACAGAAAAAGACTGGTTGGCAAAAAGATAGATAAAAGAGGGGTGCCTCCTCGGAGACACCCCCACTTTGTCATTTCTGTTTAGGATTTAGGCTACTGAATTTCGATGTTCAGATTTTCTTTTGCCTTCTCTTCTTCAGTCTTTTTCGGAATGCCGATGCTGAGTACACCGTCTTTCATTCCTGCCGTGATGTTCTGCTTCTCAACGTCCTCGGGAAGGGTGAAGCGCTGTTCGAACTTGCTGTAGTTGAACTCCTTGCGGAGATACTTCTTCTTCTCGTCCTCCTCCTTGCTCTCAGACTTCTTCTCCATGCTGATTACCATATAGCCGTCGGCGGTAAGATGCACCTTGAAGTCTTCTTTGCTCATTCCCGGAGCGGCAACTTCCACCTTATACTCCTTGTCGTCTTCCGACACGTTGATTGACGGTGTGGTGCAGTTGCATCTCCTTGCTGGCACCCAGTTGTCGTTGAAGAAATCGTTGAAAAGTGCGGGAATCCATCCCTGATTGCGTGTTGCATAAATTGTAGGCATCATAATTTTTTCCTCCTTTGTTTTTAGGTTATACATTCAAATCTTTATTATTGTTTTATTGGCTCTTTTTCCCCTCGGCTTCCTCGCCTCGGTTCCGCTCGCCGTTTGCCTTATATACCTGCAACACTCGTGCCTAACTGTCACTATGTCAATCAGTTTAACCTCTGTTAAGCATTTGCCCAACCATTTAACACCCCTTAAACTTTTGTCCACAAAAGCCCATGCCTTTTTGTCGCTCAAACGCCTTCTTTCTCTGCCTTTTTGTCGTGTATCAGCATTCTCAACACGATATTACTTGCAATTATCGAACAAAAAGCGTATATTTGTACCCGAATACTAAAACTCCTTCGATTATGGCTATTGTAAGCGCAAGAGATTTTCGCTCTAACCAAACAATAGACATTGGTCAACAGAATTTTTATGCAATAGCTTTTCAACTATGCGCAGAATAGGACTACTTTCCGACACTCACGGCTGCTGGGACGACCGCTACGAGAAATACTTCAAGGAATGTGACGAGATATGGCATGCAGGTGACATCGGCACAACCGAAGTAGCAGACCGACTCGCCGCCATAGCGCCGCTGCGTGCCGTCTATGGCAACATCGACAGTGGCGACATACGCCTCATGTTTCCCGAAGTCTATCGCTGGAAATGCGAAGACGTTGACGTGCTGATGAAGCACATCGGAGGCTATCCCGGAAAGTACGACGCCAGCATCCGACGCGCCATATACGCCAACCCTCCGAGGCTATTCATTTCCGGACACTCACACCTGCTGAAAGTCGTCAACGACACCACCCTCGGATGCCTACACATAAACCCCGGAGCAGCAGGACGATTCGGCTTCCACGCTGTACGCACCCTCGTGCGTTTCACTATCGACGGCAGCGACATCAAAGACTTGGAAGTGATAGAACTGAACGATGCCCCAACACTTGCCGAGACCGACGGCATTATGACGCTCTGACACACAGCCATACACTTTCACCCATACATAAAGCCACACAGACGCCGCATTATTACACACCATGCGTAATAATGCGGCGTCAGCATTCTCGGGTCTAACCCAGTAGCGCCATTAAAATATAAGTTATGTTTTATAAAATTAAACTTATATTTTGATAAATTAAACCTATATTTTATAAAACATAACTTATATTTTAACAATGCTGCCCCTTGAGTCCGAATTCAGACAAGGGGCAGCAATTGTGAGTGGAAAGCATGCCATCGATGCCTTCCGCCTATTCAAACCGCAGAAAATCAATAGTTCGTCTTCTTGATTTCGAAGTGAGCCTGTGGGTGGTCGCACACGGGACATTTCTCAGGAGCCTTCTTGCCCACATGGATGTGTCCGCAGTTGCGGCACTGCCACACTGTGTCGCCGTCGCGAGAGAACACAAGCCCTTCCTTCACATTCTCAAGCAGTTTCTTATACTTGTCCTCATGCACCTTCTCGATAGCAGCAACACCCTCGAACAGGTCGGCTATATCGTCGAAGCCCTCCTCGCGCGCTTCCTTCGCCATGGTTGGGTACATGTTCACCCACTCCTCATTCTCTCCTGCCGCAGCGTCAGCAAGATTTTCCTCCGTTGTGCCTATGCCGTGGATGAGTTTGAACCACATCTTAGCATGCTCCTTCTCCTGCTCAGCAGTCTCGAGGAACAGCGCCGCAATCTGCTCATAGCCATCCTTCTTTGCCTTTGAAGCATAGTAAGTGTACTTGTTTCTTGCTTGCGACTCACCTGCAAACGCTATCATCAGGTTAGCCTCTGTCTTTGAACCTTTCAAATCTTTAGCCATAATCGAATAGATTTTTTTCGTTAATAATATATTATATAATATGTGTATGCATTCCCGATACAGAGATTGCCACCCCTCCCTTTTCCCCGAAAGGGAGATATTGACACGGCAAAGGTACAAAAATTCTCTGTTCACAACAAATCTTTGGGAGCATTTCATCTGTTGTGGACACATATTCTCGCCCGTTTCCTTCATCTCCGTCCGTGTTCAGCAGATGCCCATTTGCGAGCCTCTCCGTGCAGCGCATCGTCATTGCTCCGTGAGGCGGTCTGCTACCGACATTGCCAATTATTTAAGGTTTTTCAGAGCAAAACACGTTTTTTATATTATTTTAACTTAATTTAACTTGTTAACGAGGGCAGATAAAGACTTTTTGCTTACATTTGCCTACAAAAGCATTTTGAAGGCGTGCATTGCGAGATGCAGAAGCATAGCAAAAAAACAATAAACAAACCTTTTTTATTAACTTAAATTTATCAACAATGAAAAGAAAATTACTTTTCGTGGCGGCGGTAGTCGCCAGTGCATTGGGATTTCATGCCAATGCGCAAAAGGATGTGACGGAAACGTATCTTGTCAATCCAAGTTTCGAGACGCTGAAAGCAGCTGACGGAGAAACAGAGGTCGCTCCAAAAGCAAATCTGGAGAACGGTCTGTATGGCTGGGAAATCGTTGCTAACGCCCCTCTGTCAAATTACTGTGTTGAGAGTGAAGCAAGTGGCTCAACATCAGGATTTGTTGCGACAGATGGCGGTTCAATCATTCCTTCTGACGGAACTTACTATTACTTCAATAGGCAAGGTTGGGGTAGTCCATCCACTGAACTGAAGACAACAACCAAGACTGAGGTTGAGCCAGGCAAGTATTATTTGGTTTTCGACTATAAGGCAGCCGATTACTCAAATAACAATAATACAGGCAATAATGGTACAACCATTGGTGTGACTGTAAAAGGCGCAAGCGATGATGTTATCGCTACTGTCGATGCAATAAGACGCTCTTACTCAATGGCAAACAATGGTTCGAACCCTCAAAACAATCCTTATATGCAAACTGCGCCATGGACTCAGTTGGGCGTTTACTTTGAGGTTGAGGAAGCATCTGTGCTGACATTCGCTATTCAGCAGAACATGAAGAATAGCGGTCGTTCAGACATTGCTTACGACAACTTCAGACTCTACCAGATTGACGGCAAAGCAGACCTTGACATGACAGGTGTGATTGCTAACCCATCTTTCGAGGCAGGGCATATCCTGAACGCAGGCTGGACAACAAGCAACAAAGACAATGAGACTGGCGCTAAACCGAACAACGGTTCACAATATACCATCACTAATGCAGACGGTAACTACATTTTCAACACATGGACATCAGGAGGCACTGCTTACAGCCTTTCACAGACTATCAGCAATATTCCTGCAGGTAAATATAAGTTGAGCGCTGTTGTTGCCAGCGGTGCTGATGACGCAAGTCAGGACTACACCATAGTGCTTTCGGCAGGCGAAACATCAGAGAATGTTATTGTTCGTGACAAGACAATCGGTGTTACAGGCGAAGTAGAGTTCGAGCATGCAGGTGGCAATTTGGAAATCAAGGTTTCTTCTGAAAAGTGGTTCAAGGCTGATAACTTCAAACTGACTCTTCTTGCTGAACCTATCGTAGGCGAGTTCAAGGGCGCAGGCATCTACTACATCTACAACGAGGAAACTGGCAAGTTCTTCAGCCGTGGTTCATGGTGGGGTACACGTGCCGTTGCAGACGAATACGGTTTGCCAATCAAAGTATCACTCGATGGCGAAGGTTTATACAATCTCGCTGCGCTTGACAACAGCGAAGCATATTATGGTCAAGACTATTGGATGTATTCTGATAAGGCAAAGAATGAGGGCGATTACAGAACTTACCGCATCAACGAGGTTGAGGGCATGGAAGGAACTTACACCATCACTGTTACCAGCCTCAACATGGATGTTTATATCAACTTGGATGAGTATGGTCTTGCCAACAACGCAATCTTGGATGGCGACGAGAAGAACTGTGAAAGCGTTGCCTATACTTACTGGAAGTTCCTCACAAAGGAACAGCATGACGCAATCCTTGAAGAGAAGGCAGCCGCTGCCGCTCAGACAGTAGCAGGTAAGGCTGGACTTGAAAGCCTCGAGGGCTTAGAGCCTGTCGGAAAAACAGTGGAACTCTCATTTGTACAGGGAAAGACAAACTGGACTGGAGAACCTACTTCTGACCGTGGTGCAAACGTTGACCCGGGAACATACGGAACAGAAGTATATCAAGGTACAGTGAAGTTTACTCAGTCTGTATCAGACCTTGAGGAAGGTCTTTATCTCGTGACTATTAAGGGCTTCCTTCGTGATGGTTGGAATGATGATGTTTCTGCAACATATACTGATGGCTACGACTGCGTACTGGCTTACCTTGATGCTAACGGTGCGACTGTACGTGTTGCAAACTGGGCAGAACACGCCGCAAAAAATAATAATACATGGGCGCCTGATAATAAAGCAGACGCTGAGAAGATATTTGGAGAGGAAGGCAAGTATATTAAGTCTGTCATCACTTACGTAGGCAAGAGCGGTAAACTTGACCTCACTGTTGTGTCTCCTTCATATCTTGGTGGATGCTGGTTGATGCTCAACAATGTTACTTACACAAAGATTGAGGAGCCAGCAGAGGTAGTACCAGTTGAGACTGACCTTACAGATGATATGTACCACGCATGGACTGCTTCAGATGCAGACGCCACTATTTCTGGAACTCCATGGGGTGCTGAGTTCAATATTGGAACAGAAACCTCTAACGTGATATATGGTCACGGAAGCGTTCCTGCTAACGATTACGCTGCTCTTGCTGAGTATGACGCTCTCGTTATTACTATGGCAGAAGGTAGCATAGGTGTTCCACGTTTCCTCTTCGGTCGTTCAACAGACGGTAGCAATGACTTCATTGAAATCAATTCAGCAGATAGCAAGTATGTTACTGCTTCTGAGGATGGTCTTACTTGGACTATTGACCTTAATATGATTAAGGCTGAGAAAGACGGTCTTGCAAACCTCAACGTAATCAAGGCTCAGGGTGGTGCAGTAACTGTAACTTCTATCAAACTCGTTAAGAACGAAAAGGCAATCACTTTCAACGTTACAGAAGCAGGCTATGCAACTTACGTTACTCCTGCTGCTCTTGAGTTTGGCGAGGATGAGGCATTTGTTGTAAGGAAAGTACAAATCGGCGACGACGAAAGCGTGGCTATCCTTGACAATGTTACTGCTGCACCTGCTGGCACTCCTGTAATCATTAAGGGTGCAGGTAAGCACACATTCGCTACTGCAACGACTGAGCCAGACGCAATTGAGGGCAGTCTCCTGCATGTTGCCGAAGGCACAGAGTCTGAGGGCGTATATGTACTCGCTAACCTCGAAGAAAGAGTTGGCTTCTATGCTCTCGACGGTGTTACATTGCGTAAAGGCATCGTTTACCTCGAGGATGAAGAGGCAGAAGAGGCTGGCATCAAGTTCATCGGCTTCGACGGCAACGGCGCTACTGCAATCAAGGACGTAGACGTTCCTACTGTTGAGAATGGCATATTCTACAACCTCGCAGGTCAGCGCGTGCAGAACCCAACTAAGGGCATCTACATCGTGAACGGCAAGAAAGTGCTGGTAAAGT
>JAFLUT010000026.1 GCA_022508665.1 Prevotellaceae bacterium
ATGCCCTCCATGCGAGTAAGTTCAAAGGCTGCACGCAATGCCTCGTCGTCATTGGCTGGCAACACCTGCGCACGCCCTGTCTCGTAAAGGTTGCAATGGATAGGGCCAGTTCCGGGATAATCGAGACCTGCGGAGATAGAGTATGGCTCAATGATTTGACCATCCTCCGTCTGCATCAACTTTATGCGGCTGCCATGCAGAATGCCCACCGTGCCTACCTGCATGCTCGCTGCCGTCTCTCCCGATTCCACTCCGTGTCCACCTGCCTCGCCGAGGATAATCTTCACACGCTCATCGTCAATGTAGTGGTAAATCGTTCCTGCGGCATTGCTTCCGCCGCCCACACACGCCATAAGATAGTCAGGGTAGTCACGCCCAATCTTCTCCTCCAACTGCCATTTGATTTCCTCCGATATAACCGACTGCAACCGTGCCACCATATCTGGATATGGGTGCGGTCCTACGGTAGAACCTATAATATAAAATGTGTCGGCAGGATGACAGCACCAGTCACGAATAGCCTCGTTTGTAGCATCTTTCAAGGTCTTGTTTCCGCTCTCCACAGGTACAACCGTAGCCCCCAACATCCTCATTCTCTCAACATTAACGTGCTGTCTCTGCACATCCAACGCCCCTTGATAAACAGTACATGGCATATCCATCAATGCACAAGCCGTAGCCGTAGCCACTCCATGCTGACCTGCTCCAGTCTCCGCAATAATCCTCTTCTTTCCCATCTTCTTAGCCAACAAAATCTGCCCCAACGCATTATTGATTTTGTGTGCACCCGTATGGTTCAAGTCCTCACGTTTCAGATACAGCCTACACCCGTACTTCTCACTCATGCGGCGAGCATAGTAGAGTGGGGAGGGGCGACCAACATAGTCCCTCAACAATCCATAATACTCTTTCTTAAACTCCTCACTCTCCAATATCGGCAAATAAGCCTTCTTCAAATCCTCCACTGTCTTGTAGAGTATCTCCGGAATGTACGCTCCTCCGTATGTTCCGTAGAAGCCATTTTCATCTACATTGTATGTCATATTCTTGTCTTTTTTATCTATATATATTATTATATGTGTATTATCCCGCATCAAAAAAAGAGCCTATCGCAAGTACGAAAGGCTCTTTTTATTCTATGCTATTTATTTGGCAGTGCATAGGGGAACGACCATCATAACTCGCGATTATTCTAATCCCAAGCCACGCCAACGCCAATATGCACAAATATTCTTCTTCATTTCGACTGCAAAATAACGAATTCCCTTTCAAATAAACAAAAAAAGAAGGCATAAATTTCAACAAAGAGCGAAATTTATGCCTTTTAGGTGTCATTTTGTCGCATAAACCGCTGTCTGCTTTTCCCCTTCATCCTTATGCCTTATTTATTTATGCACGCATGGTCAACAACGGTGTGAGTTACACCTCTGAAGCGGTATGAGTCAGACCTCGGGAGCGGTGTGAGTCACACCGATTTTGATGATAAAAGTGGATGTTTGGATAGGTAAATACAAGAGAGCGAAAGTGGACGACCGTTTATGTTTTGTTTGTTCAAATCGTTTCTTTCCATGTCGCCGTTGATATTTTTCTTCTTTTTATTCCACAAGAATAAAAAACAAGGTGGAGTTTTTCATATTTAGTGAAAACATTTGTATATTTGCAAAATGAAAACAATTGAAATGATAGACCGATGTAATAGAGACTGAAAGTATACATATTATAATATAAGGAGCGTTTGCTTTTGATTCTTACGTACAAAATCGCCAAATTTAGACCGTTAAGAAACCTTACGCAATTCGAAATAAAACACGCCAGTTGTGGCGTGGATTTATTCGTAGTGTAAGGTGGTGTTTTGTGATACCCCAAATTAAACAACCGTTCTATCTGATTGTCAGTGAGATATAAATAAGTTGCCGTTTGTTGAGTAACAAATAGACAACAATTAGTATAAGAAAAATAATTTCTTGCCACATTCCATGGAGGTCTCATGCCAACTCGAGAATCAAGCATCGTTTATGGGTCAATAATGCTACCACCGAGCAATCAATTTTAATGTGTATTCATACAAACAATCTGTTTCAGTTGTTGCTTGTTTTTTGAAAATTGTGATATTGATATATAGAAAAATCCACCCATAGGACAACTTAAAACAATGTTTTTTCTTAAAAACAACTAAAATAACTTGCTGTTACAATATATTTTTGTATTTTTGTATCAAAAATTCAACCAATATATGGAAATAAAAGGTGTGATAACAGGTGATATTGTAGGTTCATCACAAATAATGCCTGAATTTAGAGGGGACTTGCTGACCTGCTTGACAACTATGGGAGATGAACTCCAATGCATATCCCCATTTAGAATGGAGTTGTATCGGGGGGATAGTTTTCAATTACTTGTTGAAGACCCTACACAGGCTGTCAAAATAGCAATTTTGTTGAGAGCTGGGCTTATTTATCATACCCCGAATAAAGAATATGGGATGTGGGATGCTAAAGTTTCTATAGGCATTGGGAGCATTGATTTCATCTCTGATAGCATTGTAACTTCTGACGGGGAAGCTTTCATGTATTCTGGTCGTCAACTTGATGGCATGGGGAAAGACAGGCTGAGTATTCAGACCCCGTGGCAGGATGTCAATGAAGAATTAGACGTGTCAACCGCTTTTGTTGATGACATTATTACGGGATGGTCAAGTAAGCAGGCTGGAATGATATACCTGTCATTAAGACAGAACAGCGCGAAAAAAGAAGTGGCTGAAAGGTCTGGAACCTCTATACAGAATGTGCGAAACGTTCTTTCTGTTGCTAAAGAATCTTTAATCAAAAAATACATAGAACGCAATGCAGAAATCATTACCGCTCATATAAACACCCAACAATCATGAATACGATTTTGCTACTTCGTCTCTTGTCGGCACATCTTTTGGCAGACTTTTTCCTTCAAAATGATAAACTTTGCAAGGCGAAAACCGAAGATGGAAGAAAAGCTGTTATTGCCCAGCTAACACACGCACTTATCCATGCAGTTTGCGCCTATATACTTTTAGCCGATTGGCAAAATTGGATAATCCCTTCGGTTATATTTATCAGTCATTTCATTGTTGATGTGGTTAAGAACCGACTGCGTGGCAATGGCACAATTGCCTTCCTGTGTGATCAGCTGATTCACGTTCTTATCATTTTCCTGTTATGGTGGTGGCAGTATGCGGATTGTTCCCAAGTGTGCGATTGGTTTGCAAATATCGTTTCATCGAAACAATTGTGGCTTGTCATTGTTGCTTATCTTCTCATCACGAAGCCTGCATCTGTTCTCATCTGCAAATTCATCAAAAACTGGACTCCATCAAATAATATGCAGACACAAGGTATGCCACGAGCAGGTGAATGGATAGGTTATATTGAACGAGTTCTTATTCTGACATTTGTCATAACTGGTAATATAGAGGCTGTAGGATTCTTGTTGGCTGCAAAGTCTGTATTCCGCTTTGGAGACTTAAACAAAGCAAAAGAAATAAAAATAACAGAATATGTCCTTCTTGGAACTCTTGCAAGCTTTACTATAGCCTTGCTCATAGCCTTTACGTTAAGTTTAATATCATAATGAGAACAATAAAATGAAACCTTCAGATTTTATACATCCCGAAGATGCTGCTGCACTGAGACAGATGGAAGGAATTCCTGGCTTTGCGGCTCTGGTCAAGAAAATCTTGGCCATTGGCATTGAGAATCTACAATATGGTCTTAATATGGCATCTTCAATACGGTTGTCAGAGAAACAACTACCTAAGTTGTATAGGCACTTGCCTCCAATCTGTCAGCGTCTGGGCATTCCTGAACCAGAGTTTTACTTGCAGATGAGTCCTGTGCCTAATGCTTGGACATCTGGTGATACTCGCATCTACATTACTGTCACTTCTAGTTTGGTCGAGATGATGAGCGATGAAGAACTTGATGCTATCATTGCCCATGAATGTGGACATATCCTATGCCACCATGTGCTTTACCATACTGTAGCACAATGGGTTGGTAGTGGTTTGGCGAACCTCGGCTTGTTAGGTGCGCTTGCTACCCCTGTGCAATATGCACTATGCTACTGGAGCCGAAAGAGTGAGCTTTCGGCAGACCGTGCAGCAAGCATCATCACTTCTCCAGAAATAGTATCAAGCACTATGGCTCGTTTGTCAGGAGGGCCAATGAGTTTGACCTCGCAAATAAATCTGCAAGAATGGGCATCGCAAGCCGATGAGTATGACAAGATACAGAACAATGGGCTATGGAATAAGGCCTTGCAACTTTCTGTCATTGCAGGTCTTGACCATCCGTTCTCTGCTGTTCGGGTACGCGAGATTCTGAAATGGGGTGATAGCGACCAATACAGAATGATAAAGAAGGGTGGTGCGACGGCCAGTCTTTCAGGGCACACCTGTCCGCAGTGTGGCAGCATCGTGGATAATGGTTGGCGTTTCTGCCGTAATTGTGGAAATCAACTTTAAAATATTGCGACTATGATATTCAACAAACAAGGATTTATAGACATTGACGAAATGATAGCTCAAGAGCCGTCATTTCAGAAAATTATGGAAGACGGAGTAGTGACTGACGATGAGCTGCGTGAGCAAACAGAAACTGTCATCAAACTCCTTCATGAGGTAGAGAATCGTTTTAGTGAGGCTGACAAATTGTTGGTTAAGCGGCTTTTTGCCGAGACCAATGTTCTTTCGGCTATTTATCATTATTATGAACTTCAAAATATCGGATAATTATGGGAGCATATAGCAAAAAGAAAATATTGGTTGCACATCCCTCTCAGATTAATGCCATAGCAGAGGCTATTCAGTCAGGCTTTGTGAGTGACGGTTTTGAAGTAAACATTGATACGCTGATGAGTGGTGGCAAGGATATCAGTATCACTAAAGGAAATCTGTTTAAGGCGGTGCTCGGTATGCGCTCTGCCTTGAAAGTAACTCTTATGCCACAGACCGATAGAGTACTTTTCGATGCCAATGTGGGCATCTATGGACAACAAGCCATTCCAACGATCATATCAATGCTATTCTTCTGGCCTGTGCTTATCACTCAGATATGGGGATTGATAGAACAGGCATCTCTTGACGACTGTGCCTTAGCATTGGCAGAACAAGCTATTGCTACAGATTCTGCGGCATCTCAGCGGACTGGCAGCCAAGAATTCTGTACTAGTTGCGGAGTGAAAGTAGACGAAGCTTCAAAATTTTGCTCCAATTGTGGGACTATGTTATAGAAACATTCCTTTTTACCCAAGTAAGACGAATAAAAGTCAACAATTCTAATAATATATAATCCATGACAAATAAATTGAAAGAACGAGAATGGAACAAACTTCTGGATAAGATCGAGAAGGAAGAAGTAATCCTTATTTTGGGGGACGAACTGTCTATGTTGAATATTCAGGGCGAACAAATTTTATTAAGAGATTATTTGTTGGATCAACTTGTCAAAGTATTGAATGAAGAGGAGGTAGATTCTTCAAAACATTTAAAAAAAGAAGATGTGACTTCTTTTTCGGATATATCCTATGAGGATTTGGGAAAGCAATGGAAAAAAATTCCATCCGACCCATATCTGGAAACTACAGAAATTTTGTCAAACATTCCATCAACGTCATACGAAACAACCATATTAAGGAAACTTCTTTCTATAGATAAGTTTAAATTAATATTAACTACTAGCTTTGATGACATTGCATATACTGTACTCAAGGAACTTTATGAAAAAGATTCTTTGGTAAGGTTAGGATATAATAGGCGAACTAATGGTCAAGACATTTCTGTGAGGTCAAATAAAAGGATTTTATATCATTTGTTCGGCAAATCAAATTCCGAACTACATGGTTATGTTTTGTCGGAAGATGATTTATTAGAGTTCATTCATTTCTGGATGGATCAAAATTATCGCCCAAAAGAATTATCTAAACAACTTTCTGATAAATATATTCTTGTACTTGGATGTAACTACCCTAATTGGTTGTTCCGTTTTTTCTTCCATTCTCTAAAATATACACCGACACCTAAAGGAGAATGTCGAGAGAATGGATTATTAGCAGATTGTAATCTTGATCCAGAATTAGTATCGTTTCTACGAAGGATGGAAACAAGTGTCCACGAAGATGCTGTTAGTTTTATAGAGGAATTGTATGAAAGATGGGAGAAAAGAACGCCATCTAATTTCATCACGAAAGTTGAGAACAAAGAAGATGAAGTAGAGGCTTTCATCTCATATGCAAGTGAAGACTATGATACTGTAGCTAAAATTGTTGAAATTTTTAAAGAATTGGGATACCCTAATATCTGGTTTGATAAAAAAGATTTGGAAATTGGCGACAAATATGAAAAGCTTATCAAATACAAAATAGAGAAAGCCAAAGTATTTATTCCTATACTTTCACCCCATACGGAAAATACTGATGGAGGTCGATTTTTTAGAAAGGAGTGGAAGTGGGCAAAAGATGCAGAAGATAGTCATTTTGGAACGGAAAATAATTTTATCAGACCTGTCTTAATAGATGGATTCGTTATGTCTGACAAACATGTGTTCAATGATTGCCATAGTGTTGATCTCTCCTGTCCTGAAGAACGTAGGAATGTAATTCGTAGAATGATTCGTAATTTAAGAAAATAAAACAATATGCAGAATACAACAAAAAAAATAGAGCAATCATTATGGATTGGCTTAGAATCATATAATGAAGCTGATAGTAACATCTTTTTTGGAAGAAATGAAGAGATTCAGCAATTATCAAGTGATATATTTCATAATATACAAACCGTCATATATGGCCCTTCTGGAACAGGTAAAACATCCATAATTAGAGCAGGAATTTTTAAGATCGCTCGTAAGAATGGGTATTTCCCCGTTTATATCCGGTTGACTCATGGAAATTCAAGTTACTTAAAGCAGGTAATAGAAACAATAGAATCAGAAGCAAGAGCTCAAGATATAGATATTGAAAGAATTGTACCATACATTAAAGATGATACATGTGGTTCACTTTGGGAATATCTTCATTGTAATGAATTTTGGACAAAAGAAAATTATCCCATCGTTCCTTTAATTGTAATAGATCAGTTTGAAGAAATTTTTACTTTATGCCAAAATAAATCACATCAATCTGATTTTTTTGAACAGATTTCTGATTTATGCGATAACAAACTGCCTTCATATATTAAGGATTATATCAATAATAGGGATAATAAGCGTATTGAATATTCAAAATCTGTCAATTACAGATTTGTTATCTCCTTACGGGAAGATTTCCTTGCCAGATTAGAAGAACTTGCTGAAAATATTCCTGCATTGAAAAGGAATCGTTTTAGTTTACAATGCACGAATGAAGAGCAGGCATTGGAGATAATCACAAAGCCTTCACCTGGATTAGTTTCTGAGGAGGTCGCAATCCAGATTATTGAGAAGGTTACGGGTAGAAAATATCGCGAGGACTTTACTGTACGTGACCAACCGGATATACTTGTTGAGCCGTCAATACTTTCTTTATTCTGTGCCGAACTTGATAAAAAACGTCGCATACAAGGTCTTGATACAATATCAGAAAATCTTATGGGTGAATCCGGAGACAACATCATAAAGGATTTCTACATTGACTGTCTCAAAGATTTTTCCATTGACAAAATTGAGTTTCTTGAAAGCCATTTGCTAACAGTTGATGGTTTTCGTGATGCTGTTGCTCTTCCGAATGCTATAAAATTTGGATTTACAGAAAAAGAAATTTCAAATCTGACAGACCGACGGCTTGTAAGAATCGAAGAATGGGATGGAGCAAAAAGAATAGAGTTCACACACGATGTTTTATGTAAGGTAGCATTAAACCAGAAACAAGAAAGAGAAAAGGAAAAGATTCGCATAGAGGAAGAAAGGAAAAGATTGTTGTTGCAAGAAGAACAGGAACAAGAAAGGACTAAGAGAAATATTGAATATAACCAAAAGAAACGCGCTACTGAACGTAATGTGCTTGTTCATAAGGGACGTAGGCTCATAGATAATGCTTTAGATTTTGGAGAGTTCAGAACCATTAATTGTATCCCTTTGCGAAACCCTGTTGATAGAGTAATGGCGCTTGTAAGGTTGAAGACACGTGCATATGAGGAATATTTTGAAGACTTGTCAGATTCCGGATTTGTTAACCAACAGGTATTCAGTGATCCCCTACTCAATAATTCGGATATATTTTTGTCCTTTTACAAAGATGATGAAAGCGCGTCAACGATAGATGGTATTTATGGAGTAGGACTGAAATACGAAGGTTCATTGGTATCAGACATCTTCTTTAAAGGGAAGAGAGTCCTCTCGGATGGAAGTTTATCATTTGATGAACCCATATATATATTAGGGGGGTATTGTGGTATTCATATTGATTATGATGAGAATAAGAGAGAAATACAACGAACTTTTTTGGATGATTCGAATAATCCTATAATTACATTGGATGGCTATAGTGTTATTCAAACAGGGTACGATGAAAAGAACAATCCTATTAAAGTTAGATACTTTATTTATAATAATGGGAAATTATCAGTTGCGAAACATCTACACGGGAACCATGGTTATGATTCAGTCTTTGACAAGAATGGAAATGAAATTGAACGCTATTTTGTTGATGAAAACGAACAACCCACAACGATAGTCTCCGGGGTTTATGGCAAGCGTATGACATATGAAACAGATTCGTTCCGTTTGTTGACAATTAGTAATATTGATTCCAAAGGAGATTTGATGGCGGATATAGATGGTTACGTTACTGATAGTAAAGTGTACGATGGAAATGGATTACCAACACTAGATTGTTACCTAGATAAAAATGGTATGCCTTGGAAAAATCCTAATGGAATATATGGAAATATTAATAAAATTGATTTTGACAATAATATTATTGAAGTGTATAATGTTGACGAGCATGGTTCATATGTTGAGGATAAAGATGGGGTTCAAAAAATCGTCACAAAGATAAATGAGAAAAGACAACCTACCGAATTATTTTCTGTAGATAAAAATGATAACATTATAGAGTCTTCTATACAACTGTGGAGTTTTGACGAGCAGAATAGATTGCAGAGTTTTAAAATCTTGAATAAAGATAGATTATTTATTTCTGGCAAAATGTTTGATTTCAATAAAGAAGGGACTCATATAATTCGTGAATTTGTGTTGTCAGAAAATGGCATAGGAAAATACGAAGACTTTGGTGTAGAAGGAATAGAGTACTCATTGGATGCAGATCAAACACTTCCTGTTTTACAAATATTTATTAATGAGAACAAGCAGTTTAAGACTTGTAATGACGGATATAATGCTGTTAGAACATGGGAAGATGACACAGAACGCATTATTAAACAGCTTTATTACGATATAGACGGAACTCCGATGCCCAGTAAAGATGGAATCTTCGGTGTTAAAGTAGAATATATTGATGAAAATACTACCAAACGCATAAACCTTGACGCGAATGAAAACATGATGGAAGATCATAATGGAGTTGCTTTTGTCATAGAATCAAAAACATCTTCAGGTATTCTTCTGACTAGTTTCAACTTGAAAGGAAAACCACATGCAGACAATGAAAGGGTTTATGTCCATCAACAAAGGATTAACAATAATCACGGTCATCAAGAAAAATTCTTTGTTCAGAATAGCAATAAAGAACAAATACAGATACAACGACCTTACCGTGCTGATTCAGGGTGGGGATTTGTCTCTTGTATGTATGTGGAAACAAATTTTGATGAAAAAGGGAGACCTTTGTCTGAATTTTTTAAGGATGCCAATGATAACCTTGTAGGTGATAAAGATGGAAATAGTTATACGATCTGGGAATATAATGATAGCGAAAACATGGAGATACTCTCGTTATATAATACTGATGGGGAACTCAAGATTCGCATGAAAACCATAAAAGACAGAAAAAATCGCATTATTGAACAATCGTATATCAACCAAGATAATGAATACGTTGAACTTGAACGAGGGTATAGTGGAGAACTTTATAAATATAATGATGAAGAGAACCCAAAAACGGAAACTTACATAGATGCAAAAGGGGAGATCTGCAATAACAAAAAAGGATTTGCTCATCGAATATATTGGTATGATAATGTTGGTCGTGTAATTGCTAAAAAAGATATAGCTGCCGATGGCTCTATTTGTGGGTATATTGCTTTTCGTGAATTTATTGACACAGAGAAAAGAGAATGCACATTCTATCTTCATCAAGAGGATGCTCAAGGAAATATTATACCATATGATAATGATAATAGAGTTATATTTAATTACATTGAAAATGATGCAATAGGAAGAACTATAAAACACCTATATTTGAATAAAGACAAAGCACCGGTGCCAGATATCAATGGTGATTATGGGTTAGGTTATGAATATAATGACGAAAAATGCCTAACCATCATAACATGCCTTGATGAAAATGGTCAACCGCATAATAACAAGAAAGGTTATGCTATAGAACATTTATACAAGGATGAGAATGGGAGAGAAAAAAAACGAATGTATTATAATGTTGAAGGGGGGCCTGTGACTATTGAGATGCTTTTAGGATGTTATGGATTAAGCTATGAATATCCTAATGAACATAATAAAATTACAGGATATTTAAATGAGAGAGGAGAAATAACAATTAATAAAGATGGATATGCCTATCGAGAAGAATTTTATAACCCTGAAAATGGTGTTAGAAGAGTTTTCTATTATGACAAAGAACGTAACAATATTCAATCGTTAGAAGAAGACAATAAAGATTTTGGGTACGAAATAGGCGAAGAAGGAAATTGGAAGTATATTCTCAGTCTTGGGAAAGATGGTGCTTTTACTAACAATGCTCTTGGGTATGCTGTTAAACAGGAACTATATGAAGACGGAAAGTTGCGGTTTTATAAATATCATGATTCGGATTATAAACCTGTTTCAGACATTTGGGGTGATTATGGCACTGAAATACTTCAGTCAGATGACGGGTCTATGCTTCGCTTGGTTAGTCTCAATAAAAAATACGAACGCCATTTAAACGACTATGGATTTTGTTTTTGTGACGAAATTACGGACATTGCAGGTGATAAAATCCGAATCTATAGAGACATGGAAGGAAATCAGGTCCTTCCTAAACTACGTTTTTCGAAGAAGATAAAAAAGTGGTTAACAATATCCAAGAAAAAAAAGAATACAATGCTATTAGTCAATTGCCGTCAAATTGGTGCAATATTTGATTGCGTTTTGGGCCATATTGAAGGAAATGGACAAGGGAAGAAGTTTGGATTACATAACACCTATGTTTTGCTACAATATGACAATTGGAAATTTGGTGATGATTCAGAAGAACTTGGAAAACTTATAGCTAACACATCGAAGCAATCAAAACGTCTTGCCCTGTTGCCAGTTGTTCTCAAGGAATCATTACTCCAAGAAGTGGGTGACATAATTGAATTGGAATTCCCTGCAGGACAAATCGGTATAAGATTCATGGATTGGGGAATTAACATTGACACTCGTCACATTATATTGGAAAAACTACAGGAATGGGAAAATACATGAGAGTACTATTAGTCTTTACTTTATTATTCATATCACAATTGTCAAAAGCCCAAGGCAACAATGCCGGATATGGAGGTGATGAGCAGAATCAACCTATTTCATTAACGGAACGTGTACTGAAGTTGGAGAAGAAACAAGATGCATTCAATGTGTATCTTAACTTCAGTGGTGCCGAAGGTGTTGAGGTAGGCGGAGGTGATAGAAAAACGGGATTCAAGTGCAAACAACTAAGATTGGAAATTAAGGGAAATCTGACAGACCATTTGTACTATAGACTTCGTCATAGACTCAATAAGGCAAATTATGCTGCCGAAGAGGACAACTTTGCTAAAGCTACCGACTATATGATGGTTGGCTACCGCTTAAATGAGAAATGGACAATACAAGCTGGAAAGATGTGCCAGTATTGGGGTGGCTATGAGTTTGATGCCAACCCCATGTATATATATCAATATTCTGATATGGTAGATAACCTTGATAGTCCTAAAGCCAGACTGGTGGTTATGTATAAGCCCATACCATCACAGGAATTTGCTGTTGAAGTGTCTAATTCAAGGAATGAGAATATTGAAACATCCTTCCCTGGCATTGGTAACCAGGGAATCAAAGACACAAGAGCACCTCTTGCCTATATTTTGAACTGGAATGGCAGTATTGCACACAATCTGATTCAGACAAGATGGTCATGGGGCTTAAGAAAACTTGCCGAAGGTACTTATTCGCATCAGATGATTCTTGGTCAGCGACTGAATCTTCCTACATTTCAATGCTATCTCGACTATTCATACGAATCGGATGACATTGACCGCATAGGTATCATTACACGAGAGGCTAAACATTTATTACCAACAAACCATAGCCATTTTGAGAAAGTTGGCTATCATTCTTTAGTAGCCAAAGCCGATTGGCAGTTTACAAAACAATGGAATGCCTATGTTCAAGGTATGTATGAAACTGCAAGTGTACGAAATGGATTTGCTGAGTTGAAAGACTATCGTAAGCATTACAGCTATTTCGCAGGCATAGAATATTACCCAGACAAGTCACAGGACTTACGTATACCCATCTCTTATCTCGGACAATCATTTTGTTACTCAAAGGCAAGTGAACTGCAAGGGCACGATGAGAGTCGCATAGAATTAGGTATGATGTATCGAATAAAATGTTTTTAATGTTTAATTTATTATATTATAAAGAGTATGAAATCAATTAGTATTGTAAACGATACGATAGTCGTAAAATTTCAGAGTGTTACAGATTCTGTTTCTTCAACATTGCAAAGAGCTGTGGAATCCATCTCCGCAAATGGATGTAAAGAAACAAGTAACAACGATGCGTGTATTGCAATCGTCATTTGTATTACAATGGTACTTGTTGTGATTTTTATTGGTTGTGTTTTTATATGGTGGTATCGTACCAAAAAAGAAAATGAAAGAAAAATTATTGAAAAGGAAAGTTGGATAAGTCTTAAGAAAGAATATCAGAAAACAAACCTTGAGTATATTAGAAAAATGGAAAACAAATCCAATGAAGAAGATCTATATATAAAATATATAGATAAATATATTCAGCAAATTGACGATCATTTGAAACAATAGTAAATAAGCAAAATGAGTAGGTTCACTGATTTTCAAAAAAAGTCCGTTTCATCTGAAAAATTGGGAAGGCAAATTGTGGGAGCCTTATTAGAATGGCATCCTGTTTCATTTTGGGTCTTTGTATTGCTTGGCATTCCATTATCTGTAAGTGTCTCAATGATAGTTGCACATAACGAGCTTGCTCCATGTTTGTATTTTATAGGACTGAATCTTGTTGTGTGGCTGACAATAAAGACTTGCCATAGGCTTTTAGGTGTTTTTAGCCTCAGAAGAAAGGATACCGCTATTACTTGGTGCTATATAACCATTTTGCTCGCTTTGGGTATCTGGATTGTGTGTTTCCTTTTGATTTTCAATATCAAGGAGGACGGAAAAGTTGCTGCAGTAGTTGCTGCAATTGGTGTTATCATTTCATGGATTTTTCAGGATAAAATAAAAGGATTGATTGCTTTCTTTCATCTTCGTACACATCATTTTCTGAATATAGGAGACTGGATTCAAGTTCCTGGTAAAGATGTTGATGGCGAGGTACAAAAGATCACATTGACATCCATAAATATTTGTAACTGGGATACGACCACTTCTGTCATTCCCATTACGATGCTACAAGCAGAGCACTTCATCAATTTACAAAATATGATGGAAGGCAAAACGTATGGCAGGAGGATGCTAAAAACTTTTGTTTTTGATACTAATTGGTTTTGCTTCTTGTCTCAAAAGGAAATTAAGACAATTGAACAGAAACATCATATTAAGTTACATCTAACAGATGAGGATATTGGAGATGGAATTCTTAATGCTAAAGTTTATAGGTTATATTTGTATCACTGGCTTATGAATAATGCACATGTGTCTCGGCAACCACGCCTTATGGTTCGCTGGCTGGAGCAGAAAGAAAGTGGCATGCCACTACAAATCTACGCTTTTATCATTGATAGCAACCTTGCCGCCTTTGAATGGCAACAGTCCTTGATAATTGAGCATATTATAGGGTCTGCAGGTTGGTTTAACATGCAGTTATTCCAAGAAGCCTCTGCTTTTGATGTTAGCAATAGTAATATCTTTTTAACAAAGGAGCCTGCACAATATAAAAAGGAGGATTTGTCATGAATAACTATAAAGAAAAACCCTTTGAACAATTGAGAAAAAAGGACGGAAGTCATTTTTCTGAAGATACTATAAAAAATTGGTATTTAGCACGTGCTTATGTATTGGAGTTCTTATCTGGGAAAGAAAAAGAACATCTTTTCTCTCCTGACTCTAATGAGCATTTTCATGTTGTGTTGACAGGTGATGATAGTCGAATGCTATTTATTGCTCGTCAAGTAGCTTTATCTGCTCATTATATCAATTTTAAAGAAGAATGTGAAGAGGAGCAGTCACACTGTCGTACTATAATCTCTATCGTTTCTAAGGATACCAATATCAGACAGAGACTATCGAAAGAGGAGTATTTGTGCAACCTTCCAAAATATTGTCGTTATGTAGAAGGAGATAAGGTTGACAACCCCAATTCGTATATTGATATTGAGCTGCACATAGTGTCTGTCCCCCCTACAAAAAGCAAGCATGAGGTGATTCTTACTATAAAAAAAGATGATGTAGATAATTTTTTCAATCGTGTATTAGATGGCGATGAGGATATATTTGCAATTGATACACGAAAGGCATTTTATGCTGGTAGAATGTACAATATCGGAGAGACGATCGATAATTTACCTGCAGAAAATATTCATCACACAAAACGATACACTATGGCTTTAAACGTATATCAATATGAACGATTGACAGAAAAACCTCAAAGATTATTCGATATACCTATAGAAGAAGGAAAACAATATAAATTGAAGGAAACTTTGTCAAATGTATTCTGTTCAGATTGCTTTGAATCAAGGGCTAATATTATAAAAGGGCTCAATAGTACTAATTTGAAAGATGTAACATTATTATGGGAGAAATATAACGAAGAACTATCGAAAAGTGAACATGCCCGATGGGTTGTTGAGAAACTGATTATGGGCTATCGACCTCTTGATGAGAAAGAACATCATAAAGACGAAGAATTGCGAGCACAGTTTAAGAGCAACACAAAACTTAAGAAATATCATAATAGTTTGAAACGTAGTGATATAGAACTTGCTCACATTGATTTATGTTCATATAGAGATTTACGCAGAATAAATCCTAATGATTTAAAATATGACAGTTTCCTAATGCTGGCAATCCCCAAGATATTAGAAAAAGTGAAAAGACAATGACTGACCAGCAAATTATACAAGGGCTGATTGACCGTGACAATCGGGTGACGGAGGCATTCTTCTTCGTCAAGTGTCGCCCGTTGTTCTGTAGCATCATGCGGAAAGTCTTTGACTATGAGGTGGACTATGACGAGTTCGTGAACGAGTTGTATGTCTATCTTATGGAGGAAGATGCCAGCAAACTCAGAAACTTTGAATATCGCAGCTCGGTTTATCAATGGCTGAAGGTGCTTGCCGTCCGGTTCTCTATCAAGAAGCGGGGCAGTCTGATAGATGACACCAGCCACGAGCCTCCTTATAATGGGCAGGAGCAACAGCCTGCAACTGAACAGGATGGCTCAGCGGAAGGTGACATGCAAAGGCTGTTCGGTCAGATGCCAAACAAGAGATATGCCTATGTTATTCAACGGCTCATTCTTGACGATTTGGAGCCAGAGCAGTTGGCAAAGGAAATGAGTATTACGACGGCTAACCTATATAACATCAAACGGCGTGCTATGGCTCAGCTGACCCACGTCGCCTTAAACGACATCAAAGAATATGGCAAATAAAAAATATATATCTGACGAACTGTTGGCTGCTTACCTTGATGGTAACACTAACGAGGCGGAAACGCTTGAAGTGCTGAATGCCGTCAAGACAGACCCAGAACTGCGGGAAGCTGTTGATATTGCATTAAGCATAGAAGAGGATGAAGCAGAGACATACGACACACTGCCGATGACGAAATTAGCAGCGGAAAGTGGGAGTAATATTTGTAGTGTGCTATGCGAGGCTTTTGTCCTCCATCGTCGGGACATTCCGTTTGAGGGAAGTGATTTGTTGAATATGGCACAGAAAAATCATTGGCTTACCCCACAAGGCTCTCCGCTTCATGCCGTCGGTCAGTTGTTGGCACACTACGACTTGATGGTGACACGCGGGTATGATGCTACGATTGATGACATCTGCAAAGCACTCTCCGCAGACAATGACGTGCTGGTTGTGGTGGATAGCGATAAACTATATGAAGGACGGGAAGACCGTGAAGATGCCCCCAATCATACAGTCATTGTGTTAGGCATTGAGCAAGATCATGTCAGGTTGTTCGACCCTTCTGCACCAGATACCAATGTCATCGTGCCTATGCGGTATTTCCTTCGTGCCTGGAAAGAGTCGCATAACTATATGGTTCGTGTGCTCCAATCTGCCGATGACTATGAACCGCAGCCTATCAATCTTGACTGCATCCAACTGACTGACGATCTTCTTGAACTGCGTGAAGCCATTGCCGAGAACGCCCATGAAGTCTGGGCTTCTGCCCGAATCAAGGAAGGTTGGACGTATGGCAGGGAGCGAGACGATGCCAACAAAAAACATCCCGACCTCATTCCGTATTCTGCATTGCCGGATAGTGAGAAAGAATATGACCGCCTGATGGCTCTTGACACCATCAAATTGGTAAAGAAGTTAGGGTTTGAAATCATCAAACGCAAGTGACATGAATACATTAATCATTCTGACCGCCGCCCTGCTTCCAGCCATTTTGCTATTGCTCTATATTTGGAAGAAAGATGCACAGCCGGAACCCACGTTTTGGCTGGTTAAAGCCGTGATGTGGGGCGTAATGATATGCATCCCTGTCGCCATATTGGAATTTGGAATCCAAAGTCTCCTTTTTGGTGAGGATGGCGAACCTTCAAGTTTTATTGGCACGACTATGGATGCTTTTCTCGTGGCAGCAATACCTGAAGAGACCTTCAAACTTTTTGCCTTGTGGATGGTATTAAGGAAGAATCCCTATTTTGATGAACATTTTGATGGTATTGTCTATGCCGTCAGTGTCGGATTAGGTTTTGCGGCATTAGAGAACATCGGTTATGTGTTCGGCGATGAAGAATGGCTCTCAACAGCCATTGCCCGTGCCTTATTGGCAGTCCCTGGCCATTATGCCTTTGCCGTGCTGATGGGCTACTACTATTCCGTCTATCATTTCGTAGACCGCTCTCCCAAGACAGCCGCCTGCATCCTGCTGGTTCCAGTCATGGCGCATGGCATCTATGATGCTATTGCCTTCAGTGGACGAGTTAATCCGTATATTGGAGGCTTGAGTTCCTTCACCCTCATCTGGTTCTGCATTAAAATGCATGAGGTGGCGAAAATGAAGGTCTTGACTCTAATTGATAAAGATACTCTAGGACAATAAAAAATGGATTCCTGCGTTTAACATATAGACTAAAAACCAAGAACAAGCATATTAAAGACATGGAAAAGAAAGTTACGTAGTAATGAAAATACAGCACCCCACACCGTCCAACGGTCGCTGGACGGTAAAGTTAAGTATGTGTGATAGCCGACGCACCTATCTGCATTAACCGTCCAGCGGCTGCTGAACGGTGGACAAGAGAACAGAAACTAACCAAAACATATAAATGACGATGGCAATAAACATAGAATGGCAGGCACTGCCAACCCCACACGAAGAAAAGGATAAGCCACCGCAGCTGTATCCTCGATTGGTTGACAATGAAGTTGTTGACTTTCACAAATTGTGTGAAAAGGTTTCTAAACACTCTTCTAAAAGTATGGGAACAGTGATTGGCATCGTCAGTGACACCATAGATGTCATGAAGATGATGCTCCATGAAGGTAAGACCATCGACCTTGATGATTTTGGTGTCTTCAAATTGTCGATAGGTACAGATAGCTATGTTATTCCTTCAACGCCTTACCACAAACGTAAGGTTGTTGTCCGTGGAGTCAACTTCCAGCCCAACAAGGTACTTATGGATGCCATCGATATGCCAGATTTCCGCACCGTACCACGCAATGCAAGTCCTGTGGTCATGTCCATAGAACAGATGCAGTACGTACTCACTGACTATTTCAAAACGCACGACAGCATCACCCGTTCTGAAGTGGAGAAACTCTGCAAAATGAAACGTACAACCGCCTGCGACCGCCTAAGCGAACTCGTGAAATCAGAGGTCTTGCGCAAAGTAGGTTATAATAAAGAAACGAAGTATGAGATTATCAAGTACAATAAACAGTCGTTTCGCCTATTTTTTGTATAGATGAACAAAAGACGAAGGCTAAGGTTTTTACATTTAGCATAAAAAGACAAAATTGAATAACAACTAATAAATTGATAAATTATGCCAGAGAAAAAGGCGACCAAACCGGGTATTAGTTCCGTCGAGAGCCAATTTAATTGGGATAGATTTGTGAAGGACTGTGTCAATAATAAATATGTTCTTGTTATTGGCAACGAAGCTGTCTTAAATAAAGATAAGAATCAAGAGGCAAATGGCGACAGTTCAAAACTTCTTTTTAATTTGACAACAAAAGAATTAAAAGAAAAAGGGTTAATTTGGAAATCTATAAAAAGAATGAAACGAAGTGAAATATAATAAAGAAAAGGTTATGACAAACTTGCAAATAAAAACCCACTGCAAAGAGAAAGAGCAGGAACTGCTCGACAAGTATTTTGGCAACCTCGTCCGTGAGGCTGCGATAGAACGTTCAGAGACCATCGGGGAGTACACAATGGATTTGCCTCTGAAGATTGAAGCGGAGTTTCGGGAATTCTTGGAAGAGCTATGGAAGGATGCTGCTCCTGAAGAGCTAAAAGGGAAACCATTGCCTTTGGAGAAACAGACGCTTCGTAGAGTGATGACGGGGGATGAACATAAGGGATTTCTTTATGCATATAAGAATGCAATAGAGATAACTCTTTGGGAGCGAATCACCAAGACAAACCCTGAGGATGTAACGTATTACAAAGGATTATTAGAATACTACACCCAAGATTTGTTGCGGATTATGAGCAGGGACTTTTGGGAGAAAACAAGCTGTTTCTGACAATAATAAGGCTGAAAAAAGTGGACAGGCATAATAAATACGACATATTTATCAGTTACCGCAGAAGGAATACTGGTGACAAAGCAGAACATCTGAAAGATCTTTTGGAACCTAAGTATAAAGGGAGAATCAGTTTCGACCGGGAAAATCTGACAGGGCTTTTTGATGTGGCTCTTGCCCGTCGTATTGATGGGTGTAAAGACTTTCTGCTTGTGATAGGGAAGAAATCGCTTGAATTTGAAGAGAAAGACTTTACTCAAGAGCAGGTAGACCTTTATACCTTCTTGGGAACTTGCACTCAAAGTGAGTTTGAACAGAAGATTTTGGAATTAGGACCTAATGCGCCAATTGATTTCGTTCGTATAGAGATTGCCCGTGCTCTTAACAGGAAAGATTTAAATATCATTCCTATTGTTCCAGAGAGTACGGAGTCATTCAAATTCAGCCAACTCAATTTGCCGAAGGACATTTTGGGGATTAAGCGTTACGAGGCTGTCTTTTACAGTGATAATCCCGATGCATTGTTTAAGGATGTGATCCCTAAGATTCTTCTGCGATTGCACACAAAACCAGCAAATCTATTTATTTTGGCTATTTTATTTGCAGTAGCGGTAATTGCAATTGTACTTTGTATATGTTTTTGTTTTTGGAAACACCAGAAAGAAAGAGTAACTATTTCTGCAATGCGTACAGAATTGCAAGAAAAGCATAAGAGTTTCCTTCTTCAACTCAACACAGATTTATCCATAGAGCAAATGGCAGTCATCGATACTATATTAATGAATATGTCAGAAGTGTATCCTGATTCCATTTGGATGAGCCAGTTTGAATTTACAATTGGACAATGGCATGGTCTTAAAGGCGAACCTTACGATGCAGAGCAAAAAAACATGCCAATAACGAATGTATCTTATGGAGATGTCTGTATGTTCCTTGCTGACATAGGCAATATGACTAATTTACAAATAGAGCTACCAAGTACAGAAATATGGGAGTACGCTGCTCGAGGAGGTGAAAATTATGAAAATACTCTATATGTTGGCAGTGACGATGTAGAAAAGGTTGCGTGGTATAACGACAATTCCGAAGGACATGCCCATCCAAGCGATGGACAGCAGGGGAAAGATCCGAATATGCTTGACCTTTATGACATGAGTGGCAATGTCAGCGAACTTTGCAATAGTCGCTTTGATGAGAGTGGATTATATACTATTTGTGGAGGTAATTTTAACTCTCCTTCCTCAGAAGTAACGACAACTTCTCGTAAAGGTTTTTCCACTGATGCAAAAGACAAAACTGTTGGTTTTAGAATAATCATTCGAAAATAATAATATTTAAGTTTGAAAAGTATGAAACATTTACCATTAACATTCACATTTCTTTTTTATTTTTGTGCATTGAATATTGCTGCACAAAATGAGGACGCTGATAGTATGGGTATTCAGGCAGTAATCAATGCATGCATTGCCATGCGTGATGCCGTTGCTGCGGGTGATGCCGTTGCTATTCGAAAATCTGCTAAAGACCTAAAATCTATTGGGACTACCGATTTCAGTTCCTTACGATGTAAGGATGATTCCATTGCCTCACTCAATGGACATCTTGTCTTTAATGAAGATTTTGCTGATAGCTTGGCAACAGGCAACACTTCTGTTTACGACAAAGCCGATGTTATGAGCCGCGTGATTTATCGTGGTCAGACCGCAGATGGCTCATATTTTACCAAGACTTGCTTTGTGAAAGCAGGACAAAGAACTAAATATTCTTTTACTGCCAAAGGACATCAAGAGTTGGCTGTGGTAGCTGAAGCAGGAGGGCTTGTCACAATGAAAATCCATGTCACTAATAGCGCAGGGTTCGATCGCCGTTTCGATGATACGAAATCCGTGAAGGCCGGACTACCACAGCGTAAGACTTCTTTTGAATTACCTACAGACAAGAGAAACACTGTAGAACTGGAGGTTATCAATTGCGGAAGTAAAGATTGCAGTTTTGTAGTAATAAGTAATTAATAGCAGATAAAGTATATGCAAAAGAAATCCTTTTTGTTAATCTCCTTTTTAATAATATTTATAAATATTTATTCACAAAATAAAGAATCCGACTCTTTATATAACATTGGATTACAATGTTATAATAGGGGTGATTATAGACAAGCTGCATTATATTTCTCGCGCTCCTATTCCAACGATAGAAAAATTATGGACACGCTATCTTTTAGAAGATATAATTCTAACATGTGGATGAACCATTGTCTATCTTTTGAGAATGAAAGAAATATTAATTTGCCATATTACTCAAAATGTCAGCCGATAAATAGAGCAGATACATATGGGGTGGATTCAATATTAACAAATGCAAAGGTTTTGTCGGAAAAATGGAAATTTGACGATGCTTTGGACGAATATAAACGAGCTGTGGTTGAAATTAGAAACAAATGGGGAAGTGATAATCAGCTGTATTCATATTGTTTAATGAATTATTATGAATGCATTGCAACCATAAGTTTTCTGAGAGATGATAATATTAGTGCAAAATATGAGTTAACAAAAATTGGTAATATCATTCTGGATTTGTATGAAAGAAATTATTTTTACATAGATGAAAAGTTTTATAGCATAATTTTAGATTTATCTTTAAATTATCAACGTTTAGGGCATTATCGAAATAGTATAGAACTTATAATAAAAGGGCTTAATCAGTTCCTTGCAAGAAAAAACATTGATTCTGAAGAATGGAAAGTAAAATTATTGAAAGAAGCTTCTGATGCTTATTTCTTGTATTTATGCCATTATGGATTTGATTCAGAGATTGCACAATATGCAATTAACGTTGGGCGTGACATTGAAGATTATTACAAAAAGAATTCAATTTATTCACAAAGTGAAAATCTTGATTATATAAATACAAAATCTATTAATGTAGATGATTACGCTAAAAATATGTATTATCTGTCATATTATGGTTTTTATCTTCACGAGTATGACTATGCAGAAAAAAAAGCAATAGAAGGTATTAGGGAATTATCTCGATTTCCTAAAGGAAATGAAAATAAATGGTATGCTCCTTTATTCAACAACTATGCTACTGTATGTTGGAAGAAGAATGATATTGAAACTGCTCTAAAGCTTGAACTTCAAATATTGAATTATTACTATTTGTGTAATAAATACAAGCAACATGACAGTGAAATAGAAGTCACATTGAAGAATATCATTAATTTGTTTGAAAAAAAAGGTGAAATAGATAGTTTGGTATCTTATGCACGACAATATTATACTCATTTTAGTGAAAAAGCACATTCAATGTATTTTGAATATCCCAATGACAGAATATCGTATTGGAATTGCGAAATACATTATATTGAAGCGTTGTGTCGTTATGCTTCTATGCATGGTGAAACAGAGTTACCCTCTATACTTTATAACACATTACTCATTAGTAAGGGATATCTTTTAGAAGGAGAAGATATTATAGAAAGAATAGCAAAGTCATGTGGTGATAATGAGATAGTGAATAAATACAAAATGCTCTTATCCGCAAAAAAAAACGCAAAAAAATCAACTCCCGAAATTATGCAACTTGAGGAGGAAATTAGAAGTAATTGTAGGAAATATTACAACATAGACCCTCCAACTTTTTATGATATTCGTAACAAATTAGATGGTCAGTCGGCAGTGGTTGAGTTTTTCCATTATAAAGACAATGACACTGTTTACTATAATGCCCTTCTAATGAAAAATGATTTGGAAACCCCATTGCTCATTCATTGCTTCTCCTATAGCGAAATGGATAAAATAACGCTTGAAAACAATTTAATATATAGCAAAAGAATTTGGGAAAATGTTCTAGAACATTGTGCCGAAATAACGAATATATTTTTTATTCCCACGGGGATACTTCAAACATTCCCAATAGAAAATCTGCCACTATGGGATAAAGAAGGCTTATTATGTGAAATTTATAATTTGCATAGATTATCATCAAGTCGTGAAATTACAAAACTCAATATGTTTTTTCCCAAAGGATCTAAATATGCTTTATTAGGTGGACTATATTTTGATGAATACTCAGAACAAGATGAGTTTACCAATAATGCCAATCAAAAAAGGGGTGCGGAAGGCATACAATTCCTTCCGAAAAGTAAAGACGAGGTAAAATCAATATATAAATTAATAAAGAATAAAAAAGGGGACGTTGATATTTTTACAGGTTATAATGGAACAAAAGAAACTGTTAAAAAACTTGCAAATGGTCAATATAAAGTGATTCATTTTGCAACCCATGGCTTTTATAATACGGAGAAAGCTGAAAGTGTCATTGCTTTTGGCTCTCCTATAGAATTTGGCCCTAATCGTGATAAATTAGATGAAAATCTTGCGTTATCTTATACGGGTTTATATTTATCAATTTCTAACAAATATGAATCTCAAGATTCTATACTTTTTACAGCAAAAGATATCTCCCAATTAAATTTTAGCGGAGTAGATATGGTTGTGTTGTCAGCTTGTGAGACTGCCCAAGGAATTAATAGTATAGATGGGGTTTACGGTCTTCAACGCGGTTTTAAGAAGGCTGGTGTCAATAGTATCTTGATGTCACTATGGAAAGTAGATGACGATGCGACATGCCTATTAATGACTGAGTTTTACAAAAATTGGATGGGGAAAAAAGGCACTACCAAATATGAAGCATTTAAATTGGCAAAACAAGCAGTTCGAGCACACAAGGAAAAAGGATGGGATGATCCTAAATATTGGGCTGCATTCGTATTGTTGGATGGATTAGACTAAAAATTGTATTATGAAGATTATGAAACAATCTGTAACGATTTTATTAGCTACTTTTTGTATGGTATTGTATTCTAAACCTGTAGATTATACTGCCATAAATAGAATAGTGGAAAAAGCATCAAAAACAACTATCATCAATATATATAATCAAATTATTACAGACCGAAGTTTTAATTCTTCGACTCCCGAATGCTCGTTTGAGTCTATCAAATGCTCTCTTAAAGATAATGAGATTGCAATAGAAATTCTTGTGTTACCCCAAACTAATGGAGATTCAGAGTATGTTGCCTTAACTGTAAAGAAGAATTACGAAGTACCTCATTTCACTGAATTATTTACAGAGCAAGAATTAGAATATGAGTTACATAAAGGGGAAGGGATGTTTACTGATACAACATTGTCCGCATTACTTCTCGTTCCTTTGTATGACGAGTTGATCGGAGTTGAGGACATATTTTTTACCCCAGCAGGTAAACTTCATCTTTTTCCTATAGAGTATTGCAATGTCAAGAATGGAATTATGCTTTGCGAGAAATATTCTTTTTCCCGACTTACGTCATCTGCAATGCTAATTAAACGAAAAAAGGAACGAGAGTTATATAAATCCTATGCCATTTACGGGGGAATAGATTTTGATGCACTTCCTGATTATGAAGAAAAATATGAAGGCCCACCAACAAGAGCCCTTTATGGCTATCTTCTAGATTCATATCATGCAGCTGTTGATATTCACCACATCCTAACAAATATGGGACTCCATGGAAAATTATATTCTAATGAAACAGCAACAGAAAACTCTTTCAAAACACTTTCCAACCAAGACATTCAACTTTTACTTGTCGAAACACACGGAATTGCAGTTCAACAACAAGATACATTTCCAAATGCCCTTATGTTTGCTGGCGCTTCCTACGTTATAGAGGGAGGTATTGTACCTAAAGGAAAAGAGGATGGACTATTGACATCACAAGAGATTGCAAATTTAAATTTGTCAAACATTGATTTAGCTGTAATTTCTGCTTGTTCATCAGCTCTAGGGGAGATTGACGAGCATGGCGTGGGAGGATTTCTCAGAGCTTTCAAGACGGCAGGAGTTAATTCTCTTGTTATGACCACAAACGATGTAGCAGATTACGTTGCAGGAGAAGTATGGAGGATGTTTTTCCGAAACATTGTTAGTGGTATAACAAAGAGAGAGTCGTTACTTAATGCTATCAAACATGTGAAGACATTAAGCGGTGGAGGTTACAACTCGCCCAAAAACTGGACCCCTTTTATATTAATTGATGGAATAGATTAAATAGTTTACAATGAAAAAAATACTGAATTTTGTTATGCTGGTAGCGATTGCTACAATGTCGAGTTTTGCCCAAACTACACAGCAGGCGGATAGCCTGCATCAGCGAGGACGCGAACTTGTAAATGAAGGTAAAATTGCTGAAGGGCGAGAGTGTACACGTCAAGCAATGGAGATACGGAAACAGTTGTTGGGAGAGGTAAGTGAGGATTACATTACCTCTTTGAATAACTATGCCTATTCCTTTGGGGCAGAGAAAAATTATCAGAAGGCAATGGGGCTGCAGGAGCAAGTGATGAACTTGTGTGAGAAATTACAAACACCACATCAAAATATAGGAATGTACACCACTAATATGGGGCGATATTACTATCTGAATGGTGACAAAATAAAAGCCGCAAAGATGTGGGAACAAGCCATTCCGCTGGTAGAGAAGCATGGAGAAATCTATGAGTTCCTACTAAATTGCCTCGGCTCGGTCTACGGTGATTTAGGAAATCAACAGGGAATAATTTGCATCATTGCTCTGATGGAAGAGCATAATCAGCATGAATTAACCAAACTTTGCGACGAACCGAAATGTATGCTGGAACGAGTACAGTATTATGGAATAACGGGTAATCAGGCTAGAGCAAAAGAGTGTTACCTGAAAGTCTTGTCTATGCCTATGGACGACGAAACGAAAACACTGGTATATGAGGCTTATGTCTCTTACCTCGGGGGTACTGTACGGGACTTTGATGCAGCGGCAGACTACTATCTACTATTTATCTGCTGCAAACATCAGAAAGAGTATCAGCGGTGAGACGGAAGTGTATGCCAACCTAATGTATAAAATAGGAATGTATGCTTTTCTTGGAAAGAAATATGAAGAAGCTGTAAGTGCCTATCAAACAACCGTTGACTTTTATAAAAAACATGATTCTGAGGCGGCAAAGAATAACACTGCTCTGTGCATGAAAGGAATGGGTAATGCCTATCGTGGTATGAAGGAATACGCTAATGCATGGGACTGCTATTGCGAACTGGTCAAATATTATGAGCAGAATAATCAAGCAGACGAAGAATATCCGAAGGCCATTCTGCGATTAGTCAAGGCTGAGAAATTCAATAAGGAATACACTATTTCCATTGATTATCACAAGCAAGCCATGGCTTTATTTGACGAGCGTGGTATGGCTAATGATTATGCTGATGCTGCTGCATCGCTTCAATTATGCTATGCCTATGCGGGCATCAATGAAACTGTGGACTGGAAGCATGAAGAGTCGCATGAAGCCTGGATGATAAAAATAGATGAACTCATCAAACAGAAATTGGAGGGGCTGGAATTGACACGTACCTATCTTGGAAAACTGGTGTATACCCGTTCATTGGCTACCTTAGGCGGTTGCTACGTAATGAAAGAGGATTGGGAGAACTGTGTCAAGTATTATGAGTTGTATATAGAAGCAGTCCGCGATGCCATCCGTGATGAGTTCCGTATGCAGAGTGAGGCTGAGCGTATGATGGTATGGGGAGATGAAAAGAATGGAATAATGCAAATGCTGGAATTATTGATGGACTTGCCTGAGGAACACACAAAAGAGAGGCAACAAATGGCGGGTATTGCCTATGATGCAGAATTGCTATCGAAAGGCATCCTGCTTAATTCGTCTATTGAGTTTGGAAAGATACAGGCAGCAAAAGGTGATGCAAAACTCAAAGAAGCATATGAGCAGACGAAGACGAACGAAACAGAATTTGAACGGCTGAGAAAAAGTGTCGTCACCGAGGAAGACCTTGACAAGATACTGAAACTTGCACAGCAGAACCAGACATTGCAACTGGAACTCTATCGGGGGTGTGCTGAATATGCAGATCTCACCAACTATATGTCCTATACATGGAAAGACGTGCAGAAAGCATTGCTGCCGACAGATATTGCCGTAGAGTTCGCTGTGGTAGGGAACAGAGTCCTCGTTGGTCGCAATCAACTGGTTGCATTAGTGCTTACAACGGACATAAAAATGCCACGAGTCATTAAGGTTTGTGACCTTAATAAACTGAATGAGATTGTTGGATATGGAGATGATGTTTTTAGCAAGACAGATATAGGAGACATTTTCTGGGGAGGTATCCGGCAATACTTTGCAGGCAAAAAGCATTTGTTCTTCTCTGCCGATGTTGTTTTAAATCATATTGCCATAGAATATTTGCAATACAACGGCAAGCCTTTGTCTGAACAATATGAGATTTGTCGTCTGTCATCAACCATGGTCAAAGCTCAACAGGACATTCGTACGGATTTTATGATCCCAAATACTGGGCGACATTTATATTATTAGATGCGTTATAATAAGATACAATATGGAATCAAATCAAATTAAAAAAAATTGTAAAGAGAAAGAGCAGGAACTACTCGACAAGTATTTTGGCAACCTTGTCCGTGAGGCTGCGATAGAACGCCCCGAAACTATCGGGGAGTACACAATAGATTTACCTCTAAAGATTGAGGCTGAGTTTCGTGAATTCTTGGAAGAGTTGTGGAAGGATGCTGCTCCTGCCGAACTTAAAGGAATACCTTTGGTATTGGAGGAGCAGAAACTCCGTAAGTTGATGACGGACGATGATCGTGAAGGAATTCACTATGCGTATAAGGATGCAATAGAGGTGACGCTATGGGAGCGAATCACCAAGACAAACCATAAGGATGTGACGTATTACAAAGGATTGCTTTTAGATTATACTCGCGACTTGTTACTGGTTATGCGCAATGATTTCTTGGAGGAAATTACGGGCGAGTACATCAAGAACAAGACATTTGAGGATGACTGATGATAGACCCTGGATAAGGAAAGGCTCTCTATCTATGTTATCACACAATTAAAACGAGAAAGTATGAAAACGGGAAAGTACACACCGCAGCCGATTGACACGACAGATGTCAAGTTGCCTGAAGAATTGGAACAATTAGTAGAGCAGATGTCGAAGAACGTGCATGAGGTATGGGCAGAGACTCGCCTCTCGCAAGGCTGGACATACGGCGAGCAGCGCAATGATGATTTTAAGACCCATCCCTGTTTGGTTCCTTACGAAGAATTGCCAGAAGAAGAAAAGGAGTATGACCGCAACACAAGCATTGGGACTCTGAAACTCATCATGAAACTTGGTTTCAAGATTAGTCGATAAAATTTTTGATGTGACCTGTTAGAAAGAGCTGCTTCGGTGGCTCTTTCTTTTTGTATTGTGTAACTTCAAAATTTGACAAGAAAATGAAAAAAGTATCAGCAAGAATGTTCTTCACTGTATTATGGAGAGGCATATGCCAGGCATTGGGATGTTTTTTTGG
>JAFLUT010000027.1 GCA_022508665.1 Prevotellaceae bacterium
GCTGAGCAGTTCGCTCATTTCCTTGCGGTTTAGTTCCTCTAAATTATACATGCTTGTGGCTTGTAATATCATACTTTCCTGCCTTTCGGACAGAGGAAAGTTTCATTGTCTGATAAATGTTTTTGGAATATTTGTTTGTGAAATTTGTCTTTCAGCGAAAAGCGATACGAAAAAGTTTCTCTTTGCTGCGGTCTGCAAACCGTCTGCTTTGCTTTTCTGCTGTGGGTGCGTCTTCAAAAGACACTGCAAAAGTAGTGATTTATTTTAACTCTCCCAAATAAAAATGAATAAAAAAGCCCAAGAACGTGTGTTTTGGGCATCTATTCATATATTTTTGTTTATCTCATCAATATAATTCAGCAGTTCGTCTCTGCCGAGTTTGTTGGCAGCGCTGGTGATGAAGTGCGGCGGCAATTCCTCCCATTCGTCGCTGAGGCTGTTCAGATATTTCTGCACAGCAGGCTTTATCTTTGTGGTAGATAATTTGTCAGCCTTTGTAAAGACTATGGCAAAAGGCACTCCGTTGCGACCAAGGAAATTGAGGAATGCGAGGTCTACTTTCTGTGGGTCGTGACGAATGTCTATCAGCACGAACAGACAGGTCAGTTGCTCCCTTTCCAGCACATACCGACTAATCATCGTTTTCAGTTTCTCAATCTCCTTTTTGCCTCGCTGAGCATATCCATATCCGGGCAAATCGACCAAATACCATGCCTCGTTGATAAGAAAATGGTTTATGCACATCGTCTTGCCCGGAGTGGAAGATGTGAGGGCAAGGTTCTTTCGCTCGGTCAAGGCATTGATGAGCGATGACTTTCCCACGTTGCTACGTCCTATGAAAGCGTATTCGGGGCGTGTGTCATTAGGGCATTTCTCTACCATTGGATTGCTTCCTATGTATGTAGCGGATTTTATTTTCATTATAATATATATGTGTTACTTTACAAAAATTTTCTTTGTCTCTCCATTTTTTCTCATTATATACACGCCGGACTCTTGCGGACAGTCCACCATAGCGCCGCTCAAAGTGAAAAACTCTGCCGCGCCACTGCCGCTATCTTTGCCAACTTCTTCTATTGCATCTACTCCTCCACCCATAAACTTAAACGATATTATCCCGTTGTCAGACTCTGCAATGTCGGTTAATGGCTTGTTCATATAATAGGAGTTGTCAGTATTCTTATTGTATAATGCGCCCCCATAAGCATAATGCGACATGTTGGTCAGTTCCGTAACGTTTTTGTTTCCGGGGAACAATTGCGAGCGCAATTGCTCCGATGTGGTTGTGTAGTACATATATCCGTTAAAGTGTATCAATGTTCCGTATGTTTTGCCAGCAGGTATGATTGTCATGCACTGTTTCGTAGCGTCGTTGTTCACCTCATTGAATTTCCACCTTAACATATTGTAATTTATGTGTGTGACCAGCATCCCATGGCAGTTTGGAGTAGTATCTACATACGAGAACCACCCTTTGGATTGTCGGTTCTCCAACATGTAAAACTCGTTGCGGTTGCCATTGTTGTATATGATGTATGCCACAGGCTCATCTTGCAATGGAGGCATATCGTTGATTGTGCAGGGTGCATCCAGTTCAATGGGGGTAAGCCAGCATGCATACCAGCGCTCGTAAGCAGAAAATCCCGCTGGTGTATCTCCGATGCTGTTTTTGCCATTAGCGTTGCCAGACGACATCAAATCCCAATAGCCCATGCCAAAACCGCCGCTATAACTTGTGTCGTATGTGTCGGGAAGCCCCAAGCAGTGGCTGAACTCATGGCATGCCGTGCCTATGCAGTCCATTTTATAGCCTTTTGTGCCGCTCAGTTCGCAACTCATGGCATAGGTGTCTATCTTCACTCCGCCAAGCATCAGAGGGCTTTCTCCTGCATCCGACAGCGACCACTCGTGCGGCCAAATGGTGTTTTCTGGAGCGCCGAATGCCTCGCCATATCCTGCATAGATGAGGAACACTTGGTCCACCTCTCCGTCATCGTTCCAATCATATTTGTTCCAGTCAATATCATACTGCGTGTCTGCGAGCCTGCATGCTTCGCGCGTCAGAACTGTCACATATTTGTCTTCGCCATACGCGTCGTTCTCGCCATAATATGAGTATGATTTGCTGACAGTTACAGGTCCATACACATCAAACGTGAGGTTGAACAATCCGTATGACTGGTCGTAGAAATAGTCATGCACCGATCCCATATTTCCGTTTTCCTTATAGCCTACTTGGTTGAACTGGGCGTCAAAGGCTTCGTTGGTATGTGCTGGCGCCATGCTGAGGTCACTGAAATTTATCAGTATGACAACACCTTTCTTGTCTCCTATGTATGCACCCTCTGATGCAGTTTTGATGCGGCGCTGCTTTGCCAATGCTGACCGCTCCGCTCGCCGTGCATTGCGTCGTCCGCTCTGTGCTGTCCACCTTGCTTCCAATTCAGCCTTCATTTCGGGGGCTAAACGATAAAAATCCTCTCCGTCTTTTGCTACGGGGATACCGTCGAGCGTTGCAAGAAAATGACAGCACTCGTCGCCCACCAGCACTACTGTCAGTGCTGTGCCGTCACTCTGATATACGATAAATGGCGTACGGTTTGCAGGTATGGCAAAAGCCGATGCAAATAAAACGGCGGAAAGTAATATGGCAAAAAGTCTATTCATATTGATTCATGTCGGCAGCCTCGCGGATTGCAGAGATTTGATATTTCGTTATGGTTGGCACAATGGTGTGCAGCAGATGTTCAATCTTATTCACTTTTATGGTCTCCAGTCCACGTTCAACCAGTCGGAATGTTCCGTCGCCCGGCACACGAACTGCAACATCACGTGACGCATCCTGCTCGTCCTTAATGCTCCTGACTGGTTTTATGCCATTCCGCACCAACGCCTTTGCACACAGAATGTATTCCAGAGTGTCCTCGTTTCCCTCCACAACCACAGTACGTGCCGTTTCATAACCTATTGAAAATGAGCATGACTTTCGGTCGAACATCATGCCGTCATTGGCGAAGTACTTCTCTATGCTGCCGTCAAGGCTCAAATCCTCAGGCAGCCCTGTGGTCAGTCCGTGTCTGCCGTCAAGCAGCCACACCCTGTCCGCCACCTGCAACGCATGTTCCAAATCGTGGGTACTCATAAACACCGTTTTTTTCAGAGCCTTCGACAGGCGGTGCAACAACAGCATCATTTGTATCTTGCTCGGATAGTCAAGGAAAGCCGTTGGCTCATCCAAAAAGATAATGGGTGTTTCTTGTGCTATCGCCTTGGCAATCATCACTTTCTGTCTTTCACCGTCAGACAGCGTCTGCATCTTTCGCAATGCCAAATCCTCTATGCCAACCCATCCGATGCACTTGTCCACAATCTTCTTGTCTTTCTCACCAAGCCTGCCCCAAAAGCCTGTATATGGGCTTCTCCCCATAGCCACGACTTCCCATGCGGTCATGTTTCTTATGCCCGAGTTGTCAGTCAAAACAACGCTGATGATTTGCGACAATTCCTTGCTGCTGTATCGCTTCACGTTCTGCCCCATGACTTCTACCTCGCCGCCCAACGACGGCTGAAAGCCCGCTAACGTGCGGAGCAGAGTTGATTTTCCTGCCCCGTTTGCACCAAGCAGACACACCATTTCGCTGCCCTGCAATTCTGCGTTCAACCCTGTGGAAACAGGACTGTTTCCACCTCTTGCCTTATACCCTGTTGAAAGGTTCTTAATCTCTATTGCTATACCCATACGAGGTGCAAAGGTACGAAAAAAGCACCATAAATCCAAGAGATTATACGAATTGAGTAATAGGAATGGACTGTACCCAATGAATTTATAAGAAATGGAATCATGTGAATAAAAGTTTGGGAGGATTTACTGCGTCAATACATACCCATTACCGCCACTCTTAAATACTCTTTTTCTGTTCAAAACGACAACAGCCGGCCTCTGAAACTCCCTGCCGCTGACGATTAGAAGTCTCAGCCGTGACAAATTATAATAGTCAGCCAATGCAGATTATTCCTCTCAGCGGTTTTCTACAAGTTTGATAAAAGGCTGTTAAAAATTATGCCTAACGGCTACCTCCTAAAATGGGCGAAAACTTATGAAAATATATAAGTTTTCGCCCATTTTATTTTTGTGTTTGTTGACATTATCTTTATGATATGGGATGATCAGCCATAGTCATAAGGGCTATGTCGTATTTGAGCGGGTCTTCTGCATCCCACAACTTAAATATCTCCGTCAGTTCTTCACACGCTTTCCATGTGGGGCGCTTGTTTTTCAGTATTGACTGGGTTAGTTGCAAAACATGTGTGTCCATTACCGCATAGAGGTCATGCTGTGGGCGAGACTTCCATATTCCGAGGTCGGGTTCCGAGGTTCGTGTCATCCACCTTACGAACATGCACACACGCTTGCAAGCACTCTTGTCCATTGTTCCCACACGGGCAGGTGCAAGCCACTGACACAGGCATTCCACAACCTCCTTTGTTGGCAGTCCTTCAAACAGTTCTTCCATTGTCTCATGCCCTCTCAAAGCCTCGTGAATGCTGCGGCACACCTGCTTGAATGTCGGCACATTGAGAGTACGATACACACAGTCGTTCTTAGCATTCTTATAGCAGTTTTCATATTTTCCCGATAGGATAAAATCAGCAGGATGCCATTGCATTTCGTCGCGCAACATTCGCACGGCTGTAGGGCAAATCACTTTTCTGCTGCCCCACGAAATCATAGCCACAAGCAATGCCCCAATCTCAATGTCAAGTTGGCGGTCGGTATGCTCCATTAGTTGATACACAGCGCCACACGGGTCGTTTGCCTTAAAACGCTCCGTGTCAAAGGTTTGGGAATAGTATTTGTCAAGGAGTTCCTTGGTAATCATGTGTCTATCAGTTGTTTTCGTTTGCTTTTTAGAGGATTATGCTTCTTCCTCAAGGTCTGCCAGCCAGTCTGCACTGTTAGCATCGCTCGGCATGCGCCAGTCTCCCCGTGGAGAGAGGGAGACAGAGCCGACCTTTGGACCGTCGGGCAGACAACTGCGTTTGAACTGCTGAGTGAAAAAGCGGCGGCAGAAGGTACGAAGCCATTTGAGAATGGTATCTTCGTCGTATTGTCCTACCTCCATGCCGCTCTCCTGCACATCCGTATAGGTCTGCTTGATGAATGCCTGCTGCGCCAGATAGAAAATCTTGGCAGGGCGGAAGCCGAGGCGCAGGAAGTTGTAGAGGAAAAAATCGTGCAGTTCGTAAGGGCCAACAAGGTCTTCGGTCTTCTGCTTGATGTTGCCGTCCTCGTCGGCAGGTATAAGTTCGGGGGAAATAGGAGTGTCGATGATGTCTAAGAGTGTCTTTTGCGATTCTTCGTCAACGCTTGTTTGTGCTACCCATTTCACAAGGTATTTTACGAGTGTCTTTGGGATTGAGCAGTTAACGCCATAGTTCGACATGTGGTCGGCATTGTAGGTTGCCCAACCTAACGCTAACTCGCTCAAATCTCCTGTGCCAACAACAAAACCTCCGTATTGGTTAGCCACATCCATAAGTATTTGCGTTCGTTCACGTGCCTGCCCGTTCTCGTATGTCACATCGTGGTTGTCGATGTCGTGGTTAATATCCTTAAAATGTTGAATGCATGCGTCTTTTATGCTAATCTCTTTAATTGTTACTCCAAGCGATTGCATCAGATTGATAGCATTGCTGTATGTGCGGTCGGTTGTGCCAAATCCGGGCATCGTGATGCCGAGGATTTCCTTGCGTGGGCGATTCAGCATGTCCATTGTTTTGACGCACACAAGCAAGGCGAGAGTGGAGTCGAGCCCACCGCTGACACCTATCACGACCGTCTTTGCATTGGTGTGTACCACACGCTTTGCCAATCCCTCCACCTGAATGGCGAAGATTTCTTCGCATCGCTCGTCCAATGCATTCCCATGTGGTACAAACGGATGAGGATTGACCCAACGAGTGAGTTCGAAGTCGTATACAGGATTTACTGTTTGGCACTGTACATCAACTTTTTCAGCAGATGAAAGGAGCCTTGCGTTATCAGCGAAAGTCGTGTTCTGTCTGCGTTCCGTCAGCAGCCGCTCTGTGTCAATCTCTGATATAATCATCTGCTCTTCAAGGCAGAACCGCTTGCTTCTTGCCAGCAATGTGCCGTTTTCATATATAAGAGCGTTGCCTGCAAATACCACATCTTGCGTTGATTCGCCAAATCCACACGAACTATACACATAACCTGCTATGCACCTTGCGCTTTGCTGGCTGATGAGCGACAGAAGGTACTGGTGCTTGCTTATCAACTCGTTTGTGGCGCTAAGATTGAAAATTATCTCCGCACCTTTTAGCGCTAACTCGCTGCTTGGAGGCACTGTTGCCCACAAATCCTCGCACAATTCTATGCCAAAACACGTCTTTTGAGTGTGGAACAGCAGATTTCTGCCAAATGCCACAGTCTGCGCACACAGGTGAATTTGTGTGTCCTTCACCGTTGCTGCCGATGCGAACCACCGTTTCTCGTAAAACTCTTTGTAATTAGGCAAATAAGTCTTTGGCACAACTCCTAAAATCTTACCTTCTTGAATGACCACGGCACAGTTCATCAGTTGCGATCCTACCATTACAGGCATACCAACAATGGAGACTATTTGCAGGGAGCGCGTGAAGTCAAGGAGTTTGAATAATCCTTCTTCACACTTGTCAAGCAGTAACTGCTGTCCAAAAAGGTCTTGACAGGTGTATCCGCTTATGCAAAGTTCGGGAAACACAATGATTTCCACCCCTTTACCTTCTGCTTGAATGATGAGACTCTCTATCTGCTGCGTGTTGTATGTGCAGTCTGCCACCTTCATTCGTGGTATGGCAGAAGCAACCTTAACAAATCCGTAGTTCATATTATATTGGTATTATCAGATACAAAGTTACTGTTTTTTTTACATATCTCTGACTATTTCCGCCAGTTTTTTGTATTGTGGTATATTAGTAGCCCACCAATACACACTATGATAGGTTATGAGTTGGAGTAGGGGATAGTGCTAAATGGTTTTCCTTGCTTCTTTTAGCCTTTGTATAGCCTTCTTTATCATATCGTGTGTTCCAGAACCGCCATTCACGTACTCTACTACCATATCTGCATAGTTGATTGCGTCACGCTGCTCTGTCGTCTTGTTTGGCATGTTCTCCTTCGAGTCGGTGAGCATTAGGATTAGTTCGCTAAGGTCTTCTGGCTCGGCAAGGTTGCCGGGGCGCATTGTGTTGATTGCCACGTTCAAGGCAGAAGTGGCGGTATTGATTTCTTCCTGTGTCAACCCTTTGGTTGGCTTGCTATATACGTCTTCTGCTGCTTGCATCTGCTGTAGTAGACGAGCATACCCGTAGGGCGCCCATGGAGAGAATGCAGGCACTTTGGTCGCAAGGCTTTCCCATGCGTTTTGACTTTCTACACGCTCTTTTGCTACCGACAAAACTTGTTCGAGATTGGTTTTGTCAATGCCGTTTTTTCCCGTTTTCTTAGTAGGGGTGTCTATGTGCAGACGAAGGTAGTGAGTGGAATGTCGTGTCTGATAATAATCGGGCTGAAATTCTTTTCCCTGCAAAGTAAGTGTATAGAGGTTGCCGTTTGTTCCATTGTTCACTGTCGCTCCATTCAACAGAATATCGGAAAGGTCTGACTGCAATGAGAAGTTGGCGTTTGTCCATTCTTTCACATCGTATGTAGCCATAACGAGCGGACCATACATTATCGCACCTACCCATTCGGGAGTGAATGGTGTGCGTGCCTCATTCTTTCCTGTTGCGGCAATGTCCATTTTGTCTGCACCCCAATATATGTGCTTGGTGAACGGCATGATGACCTCCACCATATCACCTGCTTTCCACTCCCTTTCGGCGATTGCTATGTATGAACATGGTTTATAACTTTTTGCAACAGACTTACCATTCAGTTTCACATCAAACCCTTCTGTTGCCCAATATGGAACACGGAGTTTCATTGCAAATACGGCTTTTTCATCGACGGAATTTATTACGATAGTTGATTTCTCAGCCGGCCATTCGCAATACTGATTGAATTGTACGCCTTTTGCCTTCCAGTTTATGGCTGTAGGAAGATATAGTCCGACCCATATCGTGTTGTCACTCACGAAATATGCCGACTCTTGATATTTCACATGGCTCTCTGCTCCAGTGCCTCCGCAGCAAGTCGATTGTGGAGTCTCGTTCCCAAAAGGTTTCACGGCGTTCATCCCCACAGCATATTGATAGGTGACACCCCAATGTTCGGGGTGCAGAGAACCAACAATCTGATTATACATCACTCTTTCGTAATAGTCCATATACGCTGCATTGTCAGGGTCAAACGTGTTCAAGTCCTTTGTCAACTTTGCAAGGTTGTACGCACAACAAGTCTCGTTGATGTCGGGGTTAGGATACATGTTGCGATGACGGTCGCTCGTCACGTTGGTGTTCATTGAGAGTATCTGCGAATAAGGCTGACGAAACATTTCACCATTTCCCACACCTCCCATGGCGTATGCGTAGCGTCCTTGCACAAGGCTCCAAAAGTTGTATGCCAGATTGTAGTAATAAGGATTTCCATTGCTGATGTACGACCGTAACGCACCAGTAATCATAGGAATATGCTGGTTTGCATGGCGAGTGCGTATGTCATCAACATTTTTTGCCACAGGGTCGAAAAATGCAGGTGCGTCAAAATAATTTGCTGCTTCGAGCAGACGTGCTTTTTCCGTTGGGTCGCTTACCATTTCCGAAAGACGTGAAAGCGATTCTTCCATGCCGCCCACTTCTCCGGCTATGTACATATTCCACATTTCATATCGGTTGCCCGGTTTTGCTTGCCTTTCCGCCTTGTCTCCGTCAGTTTTAATGTATGTGCGGTAATGCATGCGGTTCCACACCCATAGACCCATGTCTTTGGCTATAAAAAGTGCCTTGTCAGCAATCTCTTTATCATCAATGTTATTTGCTATGTCGATGAGTCCTGCCAACTGTTTGTGGATTGTGTAGTAGGGAGCCCACACCCATTCTTCGTTGTTGTATGCCCGATAGCACTCAATGAGGGCTGGGTGTGCGGCAGGTATGGCATTGAGATAGCCATATCCGTAATTTTGATAGTCTTTTTTATATTCATCGAAAGATGCCCAGTCGCCTTTCATCTTTTTCAGTTCTTCTTCGGGGGCATAGTCTCGTGCTTCACGATAGCGGTTTAGAGTGCTATCCCACACAAAGGTGCGTTCTTGGCATTCACGTAACTCGTTAATCATCCGACGAATACGCTCTCTTAGTTCATCTTTTTCTTTCGTCTTTCTACTCTCTGTGCATGAAGCGAAGGCAAAAGCCAACGCACTCATGTAGTGTCCTGTGCCATGGCCTTTTAGTTTGGTTGTAGGCGAATCCCAACCGTCGGATTTTGTATATCCCTCCGTTGATAATCCGTAGGTGTCTCGATAGTTATATAATTGCTGGCTAATATCCCACGAAAGTATTGTTCTTATCGCCAAATCCCTATTGTTCGTCAGTCGGTTATCTCCATATATTAGTACATCGCTAAGGGGTAGAGGCTGTGCCACAGGCACATTGCTTGGCACGTTCCAATCTTGGTCTGTTATGGTCACATCGGCAGTCACAGGGTAACCGTTGTCTGTCGTATTCTCTCCGAGTATGAACCCTTTTACCTTATATTGTTTACCAACAGGGTATAGTTCGGGATTAGCCTCCTGCTGTTCGGTGGATAGCGATGAATTTGTCCACTTTATTTGTCTCCATTCGTGAGTGCCGTCGCTGTATGTTACCCACACTTGCCATGGCAAGCGAGGTGCTGTACCTACTGGTGTGATCACACTGACTGCTTCCACTTTTGATATTGTGCGCTGTTTGCCTTTTGGCTTTGCCTCTGCAAAGGAATAGCATAACGTCACAAGGACACAAAAAATTATATAAGATGTTTTTTTCATTGTCTTCGGTTTTTTGAATTTTGCCGTAAAATTAGTTATTTATCTTCACATATTATTATATAAGAGTGAAAAAAGACTCACACCACATAAAAATATGGTAAGATTGTCCATTTTCAAGGATATTCATACAGCGTTTTGTTCCAATATGCTTTTCTTTCCAATATGGAAATATAAATGTGAGGTGGGCTGTATTTTTTATCGTATCAGTGTAAACAGTTTCGGGATTTTTAGTTACCTTTGCACAAAAATTAACAAGACATTTATAAAACAGTCACAAAACAATGAGTGAGACCAGACCTTTCAAGGTGTTTGCAGGTACAAATACAAGGTATTTGGCAGAACGTATCTGCCAAAGTTTAGGGTGTCCGCTCGGCAACATGATTATCACGCATTTTGCCGACGGCGAGTTTGCCGTTTCGTTTGAGGAGTCGATACGAGGAGACGATGTGTTTCTCGTGCAGTCGACCTTCCCCAACAGTGACAACCTAATGGAACTGCTGCTGATGATTGATGCGGCGAAGCGTGCCAGCGCACATAGCATCGTGGCTGTGATACCATACTTCGGTTGGGCGCGTCAAGACCGTAAGGACAAGCCACGTGTGAGCATTGGTGCAAAACTGGTGGCTGACCTGTTGAGTGTGGCAGGAATTGACCGCCTTATTACTATGGACTTGCATGCTGACCAGATACAGGGCTTCTTCAATGTACCAGTTGACCACCTCTATGGCTCGCTCGTCGAAGTGCCATACGTCGCATCGCTGAACCTCGAAAACCTCGTAATTGCTACCCCTGATGCTGGTGGCGCAAAGAGGGCGAAACTGTTTGCCCACAAGTTGAATGCACCTCTTGTGCTGTGCAACAAGACACGTTCACAGGCAAATGTGGTGGATAATATACAGATAATAGGCGATGTGCAGGGCAAGGACGTTGTGCTGGTAGATGATATGGTAGACACAGCTGGCACAATCACTTGTGCGGCTGACGAAATGCTGAAAGCAGGAGCAAAGAGTGTGCGTGCCGTAGCGAGCCACTGCGTGATGAGCGACCCTGCAAGCGACCGCGTGCAGCAGTCGGCACTCGAAGAGATTGTGTTCACAGACTCAATACCTTACACACACAAATGTTCTAAGGTAAAACAACTCTCCATTGCTGATATGTTTGCCCGTGCTATTCGTGCTGTGTCGGAGCAGAAGAGCGTGAGCGAGGAGTTCAATTTCTAATAAGCCTGAAAGAAGCCGAAAAGATGAACTTTGCCATACTTGCAGCAGGAGAAGGGTCACGGCTGGCTCAAGAAGGTGTTGAGTTGCCAAAGCCGATGGTGAAGATACAGGGTGAGGCGATGATAGACAGGCTCATTCGCATTTTCAATGAGTGTAGAGCGACTGACATCTACATCATCACAAACAACCTCACACCCATAACGCAGAACTATTTGCGAGAGTTGCAAGAGGCAGACGAGAAGATACACGTCATCGTAAAGACCACCCCATCGTCCATGCACAGTTTCTACGAACTACGGCAGATAATGGGCGACGGAAAGTTTTGTTTGACAACAGTCGATACAATCTTCCGTGAAGACGAGTTTAGACAGTACATCGAGGCGTGGCAACAATCGGATGAGGACGGAATGATGGCTGTCACGGACTATATCGACGACGAGAAACCGTTGTACATATCCACAACTCCCAACAATGTCATCACTGGGTTTCACGACAGCGAACCGCAGCGATACATATCGGGTGGTATATACGGATTGGACGAGAAAAGTTTTCCTGTCATCGACAAGTGCATACTTGAAGGACAATCACGGATGCGGAACTTTCAGCGACAACTCGTGAAGGACGGATTGAAGTTGAGGGCATATCCTTTCAGCAAAATCCTTGACGTTGACCATGCAAGCGACATCTGCAAGGCGGAGGAGTTTCTCTCTCACACACCATGAACACACTTCAAGTAAAGAATAAAAACAAAAAACCTATAAAACCTAAACCTAATTATCCAATGAACAAGAAAATCCTTTTAGCGACAGCCCTTTTTGCTTCGCTGGCTGTATCGGCATTGGCAGGCGACAAGAATACTGCCAAGGAAGAACCGAAAGACCCTAACGCAATGGTTGCGTATCTGTTTACTTACTTCAACAGCAACGACCCTAAGGACGAGCAGATATGCTATGCTATCAGCGATGACGGATATAACTTCACGCCTCTCAATCATGGTCTTCCCGTAATATCTTCAGATACTATCGCATACACACAGTGCGTGCGTGACCCTCACATCCTGCGATGCGAGGACGGAAAGACATTCTACATGGTGGTCACGGACATGCAGTCAAACCACGGATGGTCGAGTAATCGTGGCATTGTTCTGCTGAAATCTACCGACCTTATCAATTGGCAGCATTCAGCAATCAACTTCCCTACACGCTACACAAAAGCATGGAAGAATGTAATCAGAGTGTGGGCGCCCGAAACAATCTATGACCATGTAGCGAAGAAGTACATGGTGTTCTACTCCTTGAGAACAAGCGATCCCGGCTCTTACGATAAGATATATTATCAGTATGCCAACGAGGATTTTACCGACCTCGAAGGCGAGCCTAAATGGCTTTTCGACGCAGGCAACGCCACTATTGACGGCGACATTGTGTACAACGATGCAGACCAGCTCTATCACCTTTTCTACAAGCAGGAATCGGGCAGAGGCATCTATCAAGCGGTAGCAAAGAACTTGACCGACAAATGGGAAAAGGTGAAAGGCAATGTGGAGCAGACAAAAGAGGCTGTGGAAGGTGTAGGAGTGTGCAAGAGCATCGACGGCAGCTCGTGGATTATCATGTATGACTGCTATGCCAACGGACACTATCAGTTCTGCAAATCAAATGATCTCAAGACCTTCGAATTCGTGCAGAACACCGAAACGAAGGGCAATTTCACTCCTCGCCACGGCACGATGATTCCTATTACTCAAGCAGAAAAAGACCGTCTGCTTAAGGAGTTCGGCAACTACAATCAGCCAGTCATTCATGGCTTCCATGCTGACCCAGAAATCCTCTATTCCAACAAGACAAAGAAGTATTACATATACAGCACTACTGACGGCACTCCCGGCTGGGGCGGACACGATTTCAGCGTATTCTCTTCCGACGACCTTATGACATGGACTGACGAGGGCAAGATGCTCGACGTGAAAGGCGACCAAGTGAAGTGGGCTACTGGCAATGCGTGGGCCCCATGCATTGAGGAGGTGAAACAAAAGGACGGTTCATACAAATACTATTTCTATTATTCTGCCCACAATCCGAAGAGCAAACGCAAGGAGATTGGCGTGGCAGTAAGCGACAGCCCCACTGGACCATTCGTTGACTCTGGCGCTCCTATCGTCACAGATGCCGACCGTCCTGCCGATGTGCGAGGAGGTCAAGCCATTGACGTTGATGTGTTCACAGACCCAAAGACAGGCAAGCGTTATCTCTACTGGGGCAACGGCTTCATGGCAGGAGCAGAACTGAATGACGACATGCTCTCTATAAAGAAAGAGACTATCACGAACCTCACCCCCAAGGGCGGAACGTTAGACACTTGGGCTTTCCGCGAGGGAGCGTATGTGTTCTATCGTAAAGGCACATATTATTTCATGTGGTCAGTTGACGACACAGGTTCGCCTAACTACCACGTCTGCTACGGCACAAGCAAGTCGCCTCTTGGGCCAATCAGCATAGACGAGCAGAACTACATGGTTATCAAGCAGTCGCCAGAGGACAAAATCTATGGCACGGCACATAACTCCGTCCTCCAAATACCGGGCAAAGACGAGTGGTACATCTGCTATCATCGCATCAACAAAAACTACGTTGACAAGAAGTTTGGCGGTGGAGTGCCGGGTACCCACAGAGAGGTATGTCTCGACAAACTGACATTCGACAAAAAGGGAAACATCATACAAGTGAAACCTTCACTGAACTTCACTAAATAAGCGAACAGATGTATCTTCCTGCAGAATGGCATCAGCAAGCATTTGTGCAACTGACGTGGCCTCACAAGGACACCGATTGGGCATCCGTGCTTGCTGATGCCATTGACTGTTTCTGCGAGATTGCTCGCCATGTCGCTGAACATGAGCCGCTTGTCATTGTGGCGCAATACCCCGACGAAGCAAAGGCGGAATTGGAGAAACGCAAGATAGACGTAAGCAACATAACATTCGTGCAGTGTCCTACCAACGACACTTGGGCGCGCGACCATGCTTTCATCACTTGCATAGATGAAGAACAAAGGACAGTCCTTTTCAACGATTTCCAGTTCAACGGGTGGGGGCTGAAGTTTGCGGCAAACGACGATAATCAAATCAACAGAAACATTCTGCCAAACGTAATTGAAGCATACAGCACAAACGGCATAAGTGCAGAGTACATAAACAGGCTCGACTTCGTCTTTGAGGGCGGAAGCATTGAGAGCGACGGGTATGGCACTCTCATGGTTACAACAAGTTGCCTCCTATCAGACAACCGCAACAACACTCTGACGAAAGAGGAGATAGAACAACGGCTTTTGCTGTATTTCAACGCCAAACGAGTGTTGTGGATAGAGCATTCGTGGCTGGCGGGTGACGATACGGACGGACATATAGACACCGTGGCTCGTTTCTGTTCGCCCACATCAATAGCATACGTCAAATGCTATGACAAGGCAGACGAACACTATCAAGAACTTCAAGCAATGGAACAAGAACTGCTTGCCCTCCGCACTTCAGACGGCAAGCCATACACTCTTTTCCCTCTATCTCTGCCCGACCCGTGCCATGACGAAGACGGCAACCGTCTCCCTGCCACATACGCCAATTTCCTCATCATCAACGATGCGGTCTTGCTCCCGACATATTCCCAGCCAAGCAAGGATGCTCAAGCAATAGAGCAACTTCAAAAGGCGTTTCCCGACCGCAAAATCATCCCTATAGATTGCCGTGTCCTCATCCTTCAACATGGTTCGCTCCACTGCTCAACCATGCAATATCCACAAATACAATAACATGAAAGAAATATATTTAGCAGGTGGATGCTTCTGGGGTACAGAGCATCTTTTCAAACAGATAGATGGCGTAATAGACACCGCAACAGGGTTTGCCAATGGGAATCCCGATGCTCCCCAAGAGCCAACCTACGAAGAAGTATATACCGACCAAACGGGATATGCCGAAACCGTCCGCATCCGCTATGACGAGACACGTGTAGGCCTCCGTTTCCTCCTGAAAATCTTCTTCATGTCTATCGATCCAACAAGCCTCAACCAGCAGGGACACGATGTAGGCACTCGCTACCGCACAGGCATCTATTATACAGACCCCAAAGACCTTCCTGTCATTAACGACATCATGGCTGCCCAGCAGTCACTCCATTCTCTGCCGCTTGCCGTAGAAGTTGAGCCTCTCTGTCTCTTTTTCCCTGCTGACGATTACCACCAAGACTATCTCGACAAAAATCCCAACGGCTATTGCCATCTGCCATTAGAACTTTTCCGCATGGTAAAGAATATGAAGCCCGAAATTTAAGAGCGTCATAACAAAGCAAAATATGGGCTTCATCAAGTACATTGCAAATGAAAAGCATTATAAAGAAGTGCTGTCGTTGATAGACAAAGCCAAGCATACATTATGGATTGGAACGGCAGACATCAAGGATTTGTACATGAATGACAAGCCTTTTCTTGCCACGCTTGCATCCCTATTAAAGAAAGGCGTGGAGATAAGGCTTATCCACGCCAAAGAACCGGGAACGGCATGGAGGGAAGACCACGAAAAATACCCAATACTATATGACGGAATGGAGCGTGTGCTATGCCCAAGAGTGCATTTCAAACTTATCATCATAGACAATTCAGTTGTATATATCGGTTCTGCCAATCTAACAGGTGCAGGCATGGGAATGAAGTCGCCTCGAAAAAGAAATTTCGAGGCCGGCATACTGACTGACGACCCCGAAATGTTAGAAGAGGCGATAAACCACTTCGACAGCGTTTGGATTGGAAACTTCTGCAAGGAGTGTGGCAGAAGAGCGTATTGCGCTGACCCTATAAAATAAGGTTTATAGCCTGTCTTTTAATAGTTAGATAGATAAAATAATTGTCATCCCTCCTTTCCTTTTTTTCCAAACAAATTAACTTTTACACCTCCCATAAACCAAAATCCGGGTTGTTTTATGTTGGCAAAGTCATAATATGGGTGGTTAGTCAGGTTGTTGGCTTGGGCGTAGATAGTGTAATGTGTGGTAATCCATTGGAGTTTAAGGTCGAGGTTGCCAAATGTGCCGTAAGATAGGCGTTCACCTGTTATGGCATGGTCGAACTCTCCTTCTCTGTTTTTAAGGGTAAAATCCCATTGAGCAGAGAGGCGGGAGAAGATGCGGTGGTGGAGTGAAGCCACGAATTTATGGCGAAGAAAGGTTAAGTGAGAGACGTAGTTTGCAGATTGTTCCTCGTTCACACGCTGCTTGTGGTTATAGCAATAACTGAGGTTGAGACGTTGCAGCAGAGATTTTTTGCCATATTGATTTGCAAAATTTAGGGTTACGAGTGCCTCTGCGCCAATGTTGTCTATGTCGCTGTTGGCAGTGGTATAGACAGATGAACCTTCATATTTCACCCAGTCAATCATGTCGGTACCCTTTCGGTAAAATCCTTTCAGTTGGGCATTGATAAAAGAGGAAGCGTAACTCATGCCGAGGTGCAAGTCGGTGCTTCGCTCCGGTTGCAGACGACTGTTGCCTTCCAGACCGGGGCCGTTGTAGTAAAGGTCTGTGAATGTGGGAGTTCGTAGGCTTCTATTAAAGGAAGCAAATAACTTGACCGCATCAGTTGCACGCCATGAAACGTCGATGCCGGGGTATAGTCTGAAACCGCCATTCACGGCTGTGTTATTCGTCGCCAACACGCCGAGCGATATGCTCACATCGTCAAACAGAATGTTGTGTTCCAGATGTATGCCGATGTTGCTTCTGCTATCTTTGTATTTGTAAAATCCGTCATGCCCTGCAATCTTGTGTTTGCGTTGTTCCTCCTCGCTCATTTCCTTGCCCAGCCCTGTGGAGAGGATGTTTTCCCTGCGAAACTCTATGCCCACAGCAGTCTTGCCGAGCGCCCATGTGGTGTAGGCATTGGCATTAGCGCCATATACGTTGGTTTGGTGGAAATTCTGATATGCTTCGGGATTTTGCCTTATCCACACATAGTGGTCGAGAAATCTGTTCCAATATATCTGCATCGGAACATGCACCCGCCCCTTGTATTCAGCCTGTGCGGCGACGAGAAACCGCCTTTCCTCCTCATACTGAGAGTCCGACCCTGTGCCATAGAATGTGTTTGCCCCATAGTTCATGGCACTCAGTCCTGCCTGCACTGTGGCGTCAAATTTCTCACTTCCGTATTTCCCTTTCCAGTAGGCGTTTCCTTTCGAGAAATCATCGTTGCCGCTCGCTCCGTCGCTTCTGGAATATCCTCCACTGATGCGGTTGTTGAACCCTCCGCCCAACGCCGCAGCGTGAGCATTTGCTCCGAATGTTCCGTAAGAACCACCTTGAATGTGGACTCCAACATCATTCATCCGTTCCGTGCGAGTAACAATGTTGACAGCCCCTGCAAACGCCTGACTGCCATACACCCGACTTGCTCCTCCCTCAATAACTTCTATACGCTCGATGTCGTCAACGCTCACAGGCAAATTCATTGTCAGATGCCCCGTGTGAGGGTTGGTAATGTTCACTCCGTTGAGCAGCACGGTCAGTTGGTCTTCCGTGCCTCCGTTCACCCCGATGTCTGTCTGAATGCCGAAGCTTCCCCTCTGTCTCACATCCACTCCTGCGGAAAGTTTCAGAAGGTCGTTGACTGAGTTAGCGCTCGATGCCTCTATCTCCTGCCGGGTTATCACCTGCACGAGACGCACCGCCTTGTCGGCTGGCAGTGGCGCACGTGTGCCAACCACTTCCGTGCCGTTAAGTTCTATCTCATATTCTGTCTTGTTCTCTTGTGCGTGCAATGCGCACGTCGCTATCACTGTGGCAGTGAAAAGTATCTTTGTTCTCATGTCGTTTCCTCTTAATAGTGGTATAAAATTACTCTTTATAATGATAGTCAACCAATCGCATTACCCGATGCCACGTCACACTTTTCCTAAAATATAAGTTATGTTTTATAAAATTAAACTTATATTTATATAAATATAACCTATATTTTATAAAATTTAAGTTATATTTTAAGAATGCTCACAGCCACAATCGAGTTATGCGGATGGTATGGCATTGATTGTGGCGATGTGAGGGCATGGCAAAAAGGTAAGGGCTGGGCATCATCTGTCCTGACGGCTACGTAGGGTACATGCCTATGGTTGGGCATGGCCAATGCCGCTGGCTGGGCATTTGATGTCCTGTGGTGTTCTGTCAGAAAAATTTGCCGATTATCTCTATTTTGTCGCTACGGCTGATGCCTCCGGGATTGGTGCCGGGCAATCCTTCGGGAACAGCCATATTCCACTGTTTGTAATATTCCTGCCAAAAGGGAGTGATTTGTCCGCTGCTGTCGTGGAACGACATGGGTACTTGTGGGAAGATTTCTTCCCCTGTAGCAGTGAAATAAGAATAGTGGAGGAGTTCGCTGCAATAAATGGCGGAGTCGCTTGGCATATATTGAAAATCGTATGGTCTGCCAAGATATGTCTTTGCCTTCTGCACCGATGCGGCGACATTGCTTGTGTCTTTCAGTCTGCCGAGCAAAACGAGTGGTTTGCCGTCTGCCGAATGGTCGCAATGCACCATGAAAGAATCGATTGGGGTGAGCCACACACCGTGTTTGCCCGATGCCTCTAAGGCGTGGAGACTGCCGTCCGCCTCCTTGCAAACTATGGCTACATGAGAAACTCGCTGAAGGTCAACGCCTTCAGTCACACTAACAATGGCTTGCGCCAAGCCATCACGCGAGGCACTTGCCACACAGAAGAGCAAGTCGCCGTGTTGAAGAGCGGAGAGAGTGAGCAGGTCGTCATCCTGTGGCGACTCTGCCGCCGCAGTTGTCGTTTCCTCATCATTAGCAGGATGCTGGCTCATCGTCAACATCGCCACAGCAGAATCTGGACAAGCCACCGACAGCGTGGCAACGCTCAGCACACCGATGCGTATCTCTTTTCCAAGGCTCTGGAAAATAGCATCTCCTCGGCGTGTGAACTGTCTCCACCTGACCGCCTCCGTCTTTCGGAATGGTTTGTAATTCATAAAAATAAATGCAGGGTTCTTTTTGTTCTTAATGATGATGCACAACGTGAGGCTTGAACCCTCTGTACCTTCATGTGTGTGCCATTAACTGGTGCAAAGGTACGTATTTCTTTGCGAAATACAAATACTATTATTTAATAAACGGCAAAATAAGTATTCCGTAATTTAGCAATCAAAGGTTTGTACCCACCTAATACCGCAGTCCATGCATACAAAATCTCCGTTATCGGTAGGACCGATTTTATTGCTTCCACACTGGTGGCAACACACGGGAAAGTGGCCAGCGTTATTGTAAGTGGAAGAATTGACATTGGGATTTTTGGACTTTGAATGCAAGCGTTGCTCAACTGCGGTTGTGTAATGATGACAGATGATAGACACAATAAGCAAAGTTGCAATCGTTACAGCATAGAGCATCGCTTCGTCAAAATCGAATATGTGAATACACAGAAAAGAAGACAGAAATACAGAAATGGCAAGAACGGCAAAGATGAAGAGGCAACCATACTTGCGATATGTACGATACATCCATGTATGTGTGCCGTCTTTCGTTGTGTCTGTGGATGACATCTTTCTACTCGTGGTTGTAGCAGTGCTGACAAAACGAGAAGGGATACCGCAATCCTCATTTTTGAGTATCTTTCTAATTTCAACCAAATCATTTTGACGGTCACGGATAAGGCGTTTACGATTGTTGTGCTTTAAGTCTTCAAATGAAATTTCGACCAATTGAATACCATGCTTGGGAAGAATATCTTTGCGTCTTTGGTCATAGATACGGCGTTGTTCGTCTCTACTCACGCCGCTAACAGTCATTTTTTTGTCGAAGAATGCAACTGTTTCATAGTGTTGACGTTCTTTATATTCTACAACAATATTTAACTCAGGATAATAGGCATCCACAGGGAGTTTTCTGCTTGGAGTTCCGTCACCTCGTAGAAAGTCAAAAGTGTGTTGCCTTGACGCTTTTATGCCAAGAACTTCATCGCATAAATCAATGACATAAGATTCGTCGCTGTCTTTCCGTGAAGCCATATATTAAATTTCTATGGATTTTTCAGATTTCGTTCTGCGTCCATGCGGAGGAAGATGAAAAGGAGCAGGGTGAAGCCCCAGATGGAGGATCCGCCGTAGGAGAAGAAGGGGAGGGGAATGCCGATGACGGGGGTTAGCCCAAGCACCATGCCGACGTTGATGAATAGGTGAAATAGGAAAATAGAGAGTACACAGTAGCCATAGACTCTGCCCATTGTGTCGGGTTGACGCTCGGCTAAGGTGATGAGTCTCCATATAAAGAAAAGATAGACAATCAACACGCCAGCGGCACCGATGAAGCCTTCTTCTTCGCCTACGGTGCAGAAGATGAAGTCGGTGTGCTGTTCGGGAACATACTTTAGTTTTGTTTGTGTGCCGTTGAGGAAGCCTTTGCCGTACAAACCGCCTGAACCGATGGCTATCTTGGCTTGGTTGACGTTGTAGCCTGCGCCACGTGGGTCGTCTTTCATGCCGAGAAGCACTTCGATGCGTGTGCGCTGGTGGTCGCCAAGATGGGAGAACATGGTGTCGGTGATGTAGAAGAATGAAGTGGAGAGAATGCCAAATAGGGCGATGAGTGCGTAGCGGTAGATGCGTGTGTAGAGCGCAAGTCCGATGATGTAGGCAATCATCAGAATGCATGCACCGAGCATCACGTAACAGATATTGAACGGTATGACATAGAGGGAGAAGAGGAGTGCGAGAAGGGTTGAACCGAAGCATGAGAGTGCCATGATGCGGACAGCCTTGGTGTTGTGGCAGTAAATCCATACCATGCCGATGGTGAATATCATTGCGAGCAGAAGAACTGTAAATTCGCCTACTGACACAGGCATATAGGAGATTACGTCGGCACGGTACTTCATGCCTACAACAAAGTAGGTTACGCACGAAAATCCAGTGAAAAGCAATGAACCTGTCATTCCTTCACGGTATAGCATAAGGAAAAAAGCGGCATATACCAATGCTGAGCCAGTTTCTTTTTGACAGATGATGAGGAGCATTGGAAAGATAATCAGCCCGATGGCTGTGGCAATGTCTTTCGGTTTCTTGACGCTGAAACCGTACTTATCTATGAGTTTTCCTAACGCCAAAGCGACAGCGAACTTTGCAAATTCGGCAGGTTGTATCTTCACTGACGAGCCTATCGGAAGCCATGAGCGAGAGCCTTTGGTGTCGGGGGCAATGAATATGGTGAGGATGAGAAGGAGCATCATTGCTCCGTAGATGACGTATGCGGCGGTGTCGTAGAAACGTTTCTCGATAAGCATGAGGATTGTAGCGAGAATTAGCGATGTGCCTGCCCATACAATCTGTTTGCCAGAGTTGGTTTCCCAACTGAACAGGTCGGGATGATTGAAGTCATAGCAAGCACCGCATACGCTGAACCATCCCCACACGATGAGTATGATGTATAGTAGGATTGTTATCCAGTCGATGCTGAGGAATATGCCTTTCTTACCTTTCTCTTGTTCCATAGTTGATGTGCTTGTTTTGGAATGTCTCTGCCTTTTGCTGGCTGGCAGAGGATAGTTCTCCGTTGATGTACTGCTCCATCATCAATGCTCCGATTGGCACGCCGAAGTGAGCGCCGAAACCTCCGTTCTCCACATATACGGCAATGGCAATCTGTGGGTCTTCCTTTGGGGCGAAACCCATGAAGACAGAGTGGTCTTGTCCACGGTTTTGTGCCGTTCCTGTCTTTCCGCACACTTCATACATGGTGCTGTTGGCTGCACGGCATGTTCCGCCTGTGACGGCTTTTCTCATTCCTTCTACAACTTGGTCGTAGTATTTGCTTTCCACTTTCGTGTAGTGCTTTTCTTTAAGGCTGTCGGCAATGCTTCCGCCCTCAATTTCTTTGACAACATGAGGGATGATGTAGTAGCCACGGTTGGCTATTGTCGCTCCGAGATTGGCGATTTGCAAAGGGGTGAGAGTGACCTCGCCCTGTCCAATGGCAATGGATATGACGGAGAGGGGTGACCATTTGCCAAGGCGGCGGTCATAGTAGTCGGGGTTTGGTATCATGCCTCGTGCCTCGCCGGGGAGGTCAACGCCAAGGCGATAGCCGAAGCCCATGCTGACCATGTAGTCTTTCCATGTCTCCATGGCATCTTGGATGCGTTTATATTTACCTCTGTTGCCAAGCATATAGTAAAGCCCCCAACAGAAATAACCGTTGCACGATGTGGCTATGGCTGGTTGCAAAGGTAGCGGTGCAGGGTGTCCGTGGCAACCCACTTTCATGCCTGCGCATCGGAAGCCGTGGCTACATGGGTAGGAGGTGGCAGGTGTGATGATGCCTTCCTGCATAAATGTCAATCCTTGTGATGTCTTGAATGTTGACCCCGGAGGATATGTGCCTGAAATGGCACGGTTGAGCATCGGTTTCATGGGGTCACGCTGCAACTCCATCATCTGTACGCCTCGCTGCTTGCCTTCCATGCGGTGTGGGTCGTAACTCGGCGAACTGACCATGCAGAGGATTTCTCCTGTCTTTGGCTCGATGGCAACAATGGCACCCATTTTGCCTTCCATCAGCCGTTCTCCCAACTCCTGCAAATTGGCATCTATGGAGAGTGTGAGGTTTTTTCCGGGAATTGGTTGGCGGTCGAGTTCTCCGTTGCGATAGTGTCCTTGGATGCGTCCTCGGGCATCACGTAGCAGTCGCTGGACGCCTTTCACTCCTCGCAATTCTGGCTCGTAACTGCGTTCCACACCTTGCTTGCCGATATAATCTCCCGGTGCATAATATTCATCTTTTTCTACTTCTGCCTGCGATACTTCTGCCACATCGCCAAGCACATGGGCGCAGTGGTCGGTGGCGTAGCGTCGGATTGTTCGCTCGCGCATGGAAAAACCACGGAAACGGAACAATTTTTCTTGAAAGACGCTGAAATACTCGGCTGGTATCTGAGCCATGAAAAGTTGCTGAGTGTAGGTGGAATAGCCGGGGTTTTTGTTGCGGTCTTTTATCGTTTCCATGCGTTTGTCGAAAACTTCGCGTGTTATGCCGAGAGTGCGGCAGAAATCCAATGTGTCGAGGTCTTCAATCTCACGCATTATGACCATGATGTCGTAGGCAGGTTGGTTATATACCAAGAGCGTACCGTTGCGGTCGTAGATGACTCCACGGGAAGGGTATATGACATTGTTGAAGAAGGCGTTGCTGTCTGCCTTGCTTTTATAGCCTTCGTCGGAGAGTTGGAGGAACGCCAAACGGGCGATGTAGCAGAGAACGACCATAAGGGCAATTCCGCCAAGCACAAATTTCCGATATTCGTAAATGCGTTTGTTCATCGCTGTTTGGGGTGTATTTTAGAAAGAGTGGATATGATATGGTTTATATATGATAACTTATGTTTTGGGATGAACAAGCAGTTCGATAAAAACTGTGAGAATAGTTGTCATCAGAGTGCCTCCGCCAATGGAGAAAAGTGTCAGTTGCCAGTTGGAAAGCGTGAAGGCATCGAGAAGATAGAACACGCTGTGCAGGACGAACATCAGTATGAACACATATAAAAGATATGTCCAAAAGCCTAATGTGCGGAACGTTGGAGTGAAATCTTCTGTCGCATCACGAGGGGCAAAGAGTGTGAGCAACGACGGCTGCATCATGGCAATGAGCGTCATGGCTGAGGAACCCATGCCTGCGGTGTTGCTGAACATATCGAAAGCAAGTCCTGTGGCAAATCCCCACAGGAGTAGTCCGACACGCGATGTGCCACAACGGAAACACACGACCATGTAGCCAATCATGAGTGGCGTGATGTAGTCAAACAGATGCACTTGGTTGAATACAAGCACCTGAAAGAGTAGCAGAATAAAAAAGCGTGCGAGGCGTGTGAAGAATGTTGAACTCATTTTGCTGTATCGGAATTTTCTTGTTTTTCCTCCAACAGATGCCGTTCTGGCGAACTGTAATTGGTGATGACTGACACGTTGCGCAGAGTGGGGAAGTTGGCAAAGAGTTTGACTCTCAGCAAATAGGATATGCCGTCAGTGGAATCGCCTACACGTTGCACAACGCCGATAGGCAAGCCGGGAGGGAAGATGTCGGAGAAGCCGTTGGTCTCAACAATATCCTTCTGCTTGACCTTCGCATGTCGAGGGATGTTTGTAACGTATGCGACGTCGGCGTATCCGTGTTTCCATATCAGCGAGCCGAAAAACTCTGAGTTTCGCAAACGGCAACTGACTTTGCTGTTGGTATTCAGCAATGGCATGACAAGGCTGTAATGCTTGCTGGTCATATACACGATGCCTACCACTCCTCGTGAACAGACAACTCCCATTTCGGGACGGATGCCGTCTGCTTCGCCACGGTTGATTGTTATCATGTTGTTTGCCTTGTGGAGCGTCATGTTGACGACTTGCGCATTGACAATATCGTACTTTTTAGGCAAACCGTTTATCTGCACCACGCTGTCTCGGCGTGCCGCTTCCATTTGCTGCTGCAATTCGTACACCTGTCGGCGAAGCCGCTCGTTTGTCGCTTCCAGTTGTCGGTTTTCCTCTTGGAGATTGAAGTATGACGTAACACTGCTAATGGCGCCGTAGGTTGTGCCTACAACACCATTAGCAGTTGTGAAATACACGTTCTTTTGGTATCCGTTGTAACTGAATAGCAGCACGAGGCTTATCGCCTCAAGCAACAGAAACAAAAGCACATGCTTGCCGTTTATGATGAAGTCAATCAATGCACGCATCGTGCGTTTACCTCATAAGGAACTGGAAATTATGTATGTTCTTCAATGCGATGCCCGTACCCTTAGCCACCGAGTGCAGAGGGTCGTCATCGACATGGAACTTTATCTGTATCTTGTCAGTGAGACGCTTGTCAAGACCACGCAGCAACGCTCCGCCACCTGTGAGCCAAATGCCGTTCTTCACGATGTCGGCATAGAGTTCGGGAGGTGTGTTTTCAAGCGCTTGCAACACAGCCGTTTCAATCTTCGCAATGGTTTTGTCGATGCAGTGAGCAATCTCCTGATAGCAGATAGAAACCGTCACAGGAAGCCCCGTTATTTTATTTGGACCGCAAACGTCATAGTCTTGTGGAGCATCATCGCCAAGGTCAGTAAGTGCTGAACCTACGTTTATCTTGATACGTTCAGCCATGCGTTCTGACACTTTCACGTTGTGCTGGCGAGACATATATTCTTGAATGTCAGCCGTCAGTTCATCACCTGCCACACGGATAGAGTTGTTGCTCACGATGCCTCCAAGTGAAATGACAGCAATCTCGGTAGAACCACCGCCAATGTCCACAATCATCTGACCCTCTGGCGCTTCAACGTCTACGCCACAACCTATCGCCGCTGCCATTGGCTCGAAAATGAGATACACGTCACGTCCGCCCGAATGTTCGGCACTGTCACGCACGGCACGCAACTCCACTTCCGTAGAGCCAGAAGGCACGCCGATGACCATGCGGAGGGAAGGGGTGAAGAGGCGGTGTCCTCGCTTCACCATTTTAATAAGTCCACGCATCATCTGCTCGCATGCATAGAAATCCGCTATCACTCCGTCGTGCATAGGACGGCAGGTGCGTATGTTCTCATGCGTCTTCTCGTGCATCATCTTGGCTTTCTGACCAACGGCAATCATCTTGTTGGTCTTTCTGTCGAGAGCAACCACCGAAGGCTCGTCCACCACAATCTTGCCATTATATGTGATGATGGTGTTGGCAGTGCCAAGGTCCATCGCTATGTCTTGTGTCAAAGAAAAAAATCCCATAATGCAATCCTCTTGTTTGTGGTTCTTCCTTTTTTACTTAGCGAAATAGTTGTGGATAGCAGTGTCGTAGTGGCTTGAAGTGGCAAATGCACGCTCAGCAAAATGCTTGCGCTGCTCCTTTGTTGTCTCCGCGCCCTGAGCCTTCACGATGTCGAGCAGTGGCTTGTACTCTGCCTTGCTTGGGATGATTACCACATCGTTGAAGTTCTTCGCAGCCGCACGGATGAGCGAAATGCCGCCTATGTCGATTTTCTCGATGATTGTCGGCTCGTCGTTAGTCGATGCCACTGTCTCCTCGAATGGGTAGAGGTCAACGATGACGAGGTCAATCTCTGGGATTTCATACTTAGCCATTTCCTGCTGGTCGCTTTCGAGTTCGCGACGACCGAGGATGCCGCCAAACACTTTGGGGTGGAGCGTCTTGACACGTCCGCCGAGGATTGATGGGTATGTAGTGAGGTCTTCCACTTTCTGACATGGATAGCCGAGGCTTTCTATGAATGATTGTGTGCCACCTGTTGATAAGAATTTCACGCCGTTTTTGTGCAGTTCTGCCAGCAGTTCGTCGAGTCCATCCTTGTGGAATACTGACACGAGCGCAGTCTTGATTTTCTTGATTTCAGCCATTTTGTCCTAAACGATTTTATTGTAACTTATTGATTTCTTTTTGTCCGTAAACGCACACCCTTTATCGCAGTATCGATACACCGCTTATCGAAGCATCGCTACGCCGTGTGTCGATGTTCCGATGAACGGTTTATCTCTAAGCACACAGAAAGAGCGTCGCTTTTACGTTATAAATGCAAAGTTAGGCATTTATTCTGACACATTATTAAACAAAATGATATTTTTGTCTCTTTCCCCTTATTTTTCTTGCAGGAATGAAAAAAAATCGCTAATTTTGAATTTCAAAAACAAACACATGCGTACATCATCAACATTTATGCGTCACATAATCATCTCGCTCCTCCTCGCAGTATCCGTGCCAATGAACGCACAGTTTTTCTTCGGATTTCCACAGCAGGAAGTGCAGCGCAAGAAGGAAAACTACAATCCCCCCACATTCAAGGGAGGCGATGCTGCCATAGAGAAATTCATATCGAAAAATTTCCGCCAACCTGCTAATCGTGAGCTTGTTGACGGAAAAATTGTAGTGGCGGTAATTGTAAAGCCAAATGGAAAGGTTGCGGAGACGCATGTCGTGCGGTCTGTTACCAACGACCTCAACGCCGAGGCTGTCAACGTGTGCCGGAAAATGAAGTTTCGACCAGCAAAGCAGGGCAAGAAGAAGGTGAAGGGCAGGATTGACATTTCTTTCCCTGTCAAGCACGGACGTGTCTCGTTTGTTAACTTGCCAACAATAGAGGTGTAAGCGCATTGTATTCCAAAAACACATGTCGGTTTCAATAAAAATGCAGGTTCGTTTCTGTACAGAAATGAACCTGCATATCTTACAGATATTCAATCTATTTTGTTCTTAAATTCAATTTTCCGCTTGAACTGACTTTGCTGCCATATTTAGCATTAAGTGTAACCGCAATGCTATGCTCATGACGAGCCTTGCGGCAATGCACCCTTCCTGTATATCTAATTCTCTGCCTTGGTCGTAAAGTAGTGGTGAGAGGGGGAGAAATAGTGAAATGCTTAGGGTCGTTCACGTCTATGTATATCACCACATCTTCAAGTGTGTCGTCAGACGTGTTTGTGATGTATCCTTCCACCTCAATAGTTTCATCTTTAGAGATATATCCGTCGCCCGTCATGTCGGTATATGAGAGGTCGGAAAGATGGAGTGATGATGAGTTGGTCACTCCTGCGTATGCACCGCCACCTGTCTGATAGCCTTGGCTATAATACTCATCATCAGGAACATATCCATTGCCTTTGTTTTGCTGTGCCTTATCCCTTGCATTCGCCTCTATCTGCGACGTGATGCCTATTCCCAAGACGGCTCCTACACCCATGCCAACCAAGTTGCCAAGAGCGGCACTGCGACCGCGGAAAGGTCCATGTCCCGACAGGTAGCCGACAGCCTCGCCAACCTGTCCGCCAATCATTGCGCCAGTCACACCTCCCGATGCTTGGTAGGAACTCGAACAACTGCCTGTCAGCATTGCTACTGCCAATATAAGGCAAGTAATTTTTGTTTTCTTCATAATTGTATCTTTTTTTTGTTTGTTCAATTCGTAATGTTTCAAGATGTATTTTTTATAAATTTTAGTTAATCTTTCATGGCTGAAAACGACAACCATTCCCCTCAAAAGTAGATAGCCGTTGAACGAACTTGTAGATAACCGCCGGCATAGATAATCTGCATTGGCTGACGATTATAATTTGTCACGGCTG
>JAFLUT010000028.1 GCA_022508665.1 Prevotellaceae bacterium
CGATTACAATAGTCAGCCGTGGCAAATTATAATAGTCAGCCAATGCAGATTATCTATGCCGGCGGTTGTCTGCTAGTTCGTTCAACGGCTATCCACTTTTGAGGGAAACGCCTGTCTACTTTTGAGGACAACGGCTGCCCATTTTTGAATGAAACGGTTGCCAGTTGAACTACTTCACCTTTGTTGGCATAAGGCATGCACTGTTATTGTTAGCATAAGACATATTTTGTCGTCTTGGATATTTGGCTATGTAACGTCATAAAAATTACATGTTACGTAGTATAAATGTTATAAAGTCAAGTAAATGACAACATAAAATATATGTTGCGTGTGACGAAACGGATGTTGAGAAAATGCCGTATCTTTGTAGCATGAAAATGTGAAAACTAAAAACTACAAAGATATTATGAGAAAAGAAAATTTTAGAAAAGCGGTGGCGATGGGGCTGTTGGCAGCATTGCCATTGGCAGGTCAGGCACAAAATCCGTTTGTGCAGACGTGGTATACGAGCGACCCTGCGCCGATGGTGCATGGCGACAGAATTTATGTCTATACGGGGCATGATGAGGATGGCGCTGATTTCTTCTGGATGCAGGAGTGGCGTGTGTATAGTTCGGCTGATATGGTGAACTGGACAGACCACGGAAGCCCTCTTGCGTTGGAGAGTTTCGATTGGGCAGACGACAGGGCTTGGGCGGCTCAGTGCATAGAGAGGAATGGAAAGTTCTATTGGTATATCTGCGCACATTCTCGCTTGTCTAATGGCATGGCGATAGGTGTGGCGGTGGCAGACTCGCCAACTGGCCCTTTCCGCGATGCGATAGGAAAGCCGCTGTATGACAATGGCAGTTGGGACCACATCGACCCGACGGTGATGATTGACGATGACGGACAGGCATGGCTGTATTGGGGCAATCCTCGGGTTTATTGTCTGAAACTGAACGAGGACATGGTGAGTGCCGATGGCGATGTGGTGCTGTTGGAGATGACGGAGGAGGGGTTCGGAGCGCCTGACATGGCCAAGAGAGACAGGAATAAAAAGTATAAGGACTGCTATACCGAAGGCCCGTGGATAATGAAGAAGCCTCAAATGGAATCGGCAGGAAAGGGAAAGAAGGAGAAGAATGGTGGATATTATCTGCTCTATGCCGCAGGTGGTGTGCCTGAGCATTTGGCATATTCGGAAAGCCCTACGCCTACAGGTCCGTGGACATACAAGGGGATAATCATGCCCGAAGGAGGCACTGGGTCGTTCACCAATCACTGTGGATATGAACGATTTAAGGGTCACGATTATTTCTTCTACCACACGGGAAAACTGCCGGGTGGCGGTGGTTTTGGACGAAGCGTTGCTGTGGAGGAATTTAAGTTTAACGCTGACGGAACATTCCCGACGATTTTGCCGACCGATAAGGGTGTAGAGCCAATCGGCACGCTCAATCCCTATCAGCGTGTGGAGGCAGAGACGATGGCGTTCTCCAAAGGAGTGAAGAGCGAATGGAACGACGAGACAGGTGTGTATGTGTCTGACATTCACAATGATGATTATATAAAGTTGCAAGCGGTCGATTTCGGCAGAAAAGTACCTCGCACATTCACAGCGAGTGTGGCGAGTGCCTTGCGAGGAGGCAGCATCGACGTGAGGATAGACAGCATCGACGGAAAATTGATTGCCCGTGTGGATGTGCCTCACACAGGCGGATGGGAGGCTTGGCAAACGGTTGTGGCTGATTTGTTTTCTCCTGTTGAGGGGGTGCATGACCTCTACTTCGTTTTCCACGGAAGAAAAGGTGTGAAACTGATGAACTTTGACTGGTGGCAGTTCCGTGGCATTGAGGAGTGCAACATGCCATTGTTCCAAACGAAGTTTACTGCCGACCCTGCACCTCTTGTGATGGGCGACACGCTGTTTATGTACACCTCGCACGATGCTCATCCGGAGGACATTCCCGATGAGAAAGAGAAGAGTTCGGCAGGGTTCTTCATGTATGATTGGCTACTTTATTCCACCACCGACATGGTGAATTGGACGGAGCATGGAGCGGTGGCATCGCTTCGTGATTTCGAGTGGCGCAGCCGTGAAAATGGTGCGTGGGCAATCCAGACGGTGGAGAGAAACGGCAAATACTATCTCTATGCCCCTCTGCATGGGCATGGCATAGGGGTGTTGGTGGCAGACAGTCCTTATGGGCCTTTCAAAGACCCTATCGGAAAGCCTCTTGTGTGGCAGAAGGAGCATTGGGATGACATTGACCCCACCGTGTTCATCGACGATGACGGTCAGGCGTATATGTATTGGGGCAATCCTAATACTTATTATGTGAAACTCAACGAGGATATGATTTCCCTTGCAGGAGATATTGTTAAGTTGGATTATCGCATCGACCACTATCAGGAGGGGCCGTGGTTCTACAAGAAGAATGGCAATTACTATTTGTCGTATGCAAGCACCTGTTGTCCAGAGGCAATAGGCTATGCGATGAGCGACAGCCCTACTGGTCCGTGGGAGAGCAAAGGCTATATCATGCGACCAACTGAACGCACGCGAGGCAATCATCCGGGCATAGTTGATTATAAAGGAAAGAGTTATGTCTTCGGTCAGAACTATGACATAATGCACATCACCACTCTTCAGCACCATGAGCGTCGCTCGGTGAGTGGCACGGAAATCACCTATAATGACGACGGAACTATAAAGGAAGTGCCTTATTGGCTTGACCAAGAGCCGATGGCACAGTTGCACACCCTCAACCCCTATCAGCGTGTGGAGGCAGAGACGATGGCGTGGGGATATGGGTTGAAGAGTGCGAAGATGGGCATAAAGAATACTGGTGTGGTAAAGGATATGCCTTATTCCACAGGGCGTGTGAATATGTACATCACCGACATCGACGAGGGCGAATATATCCGTGTTCGTGGTGTTGATTTCGGCACAGATGGAGCAAAGCAATTCATCGCAAGCGTGGCTTCGGCAGAGGGCAGCGGTCAGATAGACATCTGCATTGACGGCATCGACGGCAAGCAGATAGGAAGTGTCGTGGTGAAGGCTACTGGCGGTGATGAAAAGTTCCGCACGGTGAGCGGAAAAGTGGAGAAAGTGACAGGTGTGCATGACCTCTACCTTCATTTCTCTCATCTGAAAGGCACGTTCAATTTCGACTGGTGGCAATTCAAGTGAAAATTGGGAGATTTTTGACTCCCTAAACGATACACCGTTCATCACTGTATCGATAAACGGTGTATCGATGTTCCGATGAACGGTGTGTCGATGTTGCGATAAACGGCTAACGTTTTTTGGGGTATAATATAATGTAATGAATACATATAATATGAAAAGAAAAATCTTATCATTGATATTGGTTTTTGCGTGTGTGGCAGCAATGGCAGAGACTCTTCCGTTTGGCAAGGGACGACTGACAGTCACGGCACTCACTCCTACTGCATTGCGTGTGCAGTATGAGGAGGAGAAAATGCCGGAATTGCCCGAATGGATATATGTGGTTGATGACTCTTTCCCATTGAAAAAGAAGACGATAGACGGTGTGGTGACACTGACAACGGATGCAGGGGTAATGGTGTCTGTTGATACGGAGAAAATGAATGTTAGCATTTCGGATAAAAAAGGAAACGTCATTTTCCGTGCCACTGAACATTCCCTAAAATCCTCATCTCTCGCAGGTGAACCGATATACGAAGCGACGGTGAGGATTGACTCGCCGTCTGATGAGTTTTTGTTTGGCTTGGGGCAGTTTCAAGACGGATGCACAAACCTTCGTGGAGTGTCGCGCCGACTGACTCAAGTGAACACGCAGATTTCCATTCCTATGATGCTGTCCAGTCGTGGTTATGGCATCTTGTGGAATAACTATGGAATGACGGAGTATAACCCTATTTCTCAATCAGTTGTACTCGTGCGGCAAGAGGCGGAAGGAGAGCGGGAGGTAGTGAACGTCACATCCACCACGGGAGGAACGAGCGAGGTACGCATCCGCAATATATTTGAGGCTGACATTGATGTAGATGCCGATGCTATGTATTCATTCCTCCTCGATGTGGGGCAGACAATGGCACGCCACCACGACCTCAGTATTGACGGGCAGAAGATTATAGACATGAGAAACCTCTGGCTTCCTCCCACAGCATCGGCACAACTCTTCCTTTCAAAGGGCAAGCATCACATCGTGGCAGAGATGGAAAAAGACGACAAGCCTGTGCTTTTCTATGCCCCTGTGAAAGACGAAACCGTCTTCTGTTCCCCTGTGGCGAATGCCGTTGATTATACTATTTTCATAGGCACTGCCGACGAGGTTATCGCCTCCTATCGCAACGTGACTGGCAATGCTCCGATGATGCCACGATGGGCGATGGGTTACATCCATTGCCGCGAGCGTTTCCACAATCAAGACGAGATTATCAAGACAGCACAACGCTTTCGCGACGAGCAAATCCCCCTCGACCTCATTGTGCAAGACTGGCAATGGTGGGGGCGGCACGGATGGAACGCCATGCGGTTTGACGAAGGCAACTACCCTGACCCTCAGCAACTTGTAAGCGACCTGCACGACATGGATGTGCGACTGATGCTCTCCGTATGGTCGAAGATTGACCGCTCGTCCGAACTCGGTCGCTCCATGCAGGAGAAAGGTTTTTATATCCCCAACACCGATTGGATTGACTTCTTCAACCCCGATGCGGCGGCGGATTATTGGCAGAATTTCTCCACTCGTCTGCTCAAGCCATACGGCATCGATGCGTGGTGGCAAGATGCGACTGAGCCAGAGAATGACGACCTCAAGGGACGAAAGATTTGGGGCGGGAAATACCACGGAGAGACATTCCGCAATGCCTATCCTCTGCTCGTAAACAAAACCGTCTTTGAAGGCTCACGCAACGATGCCCCTGAACGCCGAGCAATGATTTTGACTCGCTGCGGTTTTCCGGGCATTCAGCGATACGGAGCGGCGATGTGGAGCGGTGACGTAGGCAATGATTTTGAGACACTTCGCCGACAAACCACCGCAGGTTTAGGCATGCAAGCGGCAGGCATGCCGTGGTGGACATACGATGCAGGTGGCTTCTTCCGTCCATCCGACCAATATACAAATAAGGAATACATCGAGCGTATGCTCCGTTGGATAGAAACGAGCGTCTATCTCCCCCTTATGCGTGTGCATGGCTACATGAGTGACACCGAACCGTGGAGATATGGCAAAGAGGCACAGGAGATTATAACTGACTGCATTCGTGAGCGTTACCGCCTTTTACCTTACATTTACTCTAATGCTTCCGAAGTAACTCTCAAAGGCAGTACACTCATGCGACCCCTCATCTTCGACTTCCCCAATGACGATGAGGCTTTGAAACAAAAGCACGAATATATGTTCGGGCATGCATTACTAATAAACCCAGTGACTGAAAAAGGCGTTTCCCAATGGCAAACATACCTCCCGAAGAACACAGGAGGATGGTACGACTATTCATCAAACAAACATTACGATGGAGGTCAAACAATCACCACAGATATTGACCTCTCCCACATCCCCGTCTTTGCCAAAGCGGGCAGCATCCTACCCATCGGAAGAGACCGTCAATCAACATCCCAACAAGTGGACGAAGAGATGGCTATACGCATCTATACAGGTGCCGATGCCACTTTCACCCTCTACGAAGACGAAGGAACAAACTACAACTACGAGCAAGGCAAATACACCACAATACACTTTGTGTGGAATGATGCCAAACGCTCTCTCACCATCAGCAAACGCTGTGGCGCATACGACGGAATGCTCACCGACCGCACTTTCCACATATCCTTACCCGACGGCACACAAAAGTCCGTTGAATACAAGGGAAAGAAAATAATGGTGAAATTCTAACAAACGGGTACAGGTTGTCCCGAAGCCTTTATTGTTGACGCTGCCGCAAGCGGTATTGTCGAGGGGTAACCCCTACGATGCGGTGGAATAAGCGAGAAAAGTAATAGCAGTCAGGGATGCCCACCTTGTGGCATATCTGATTGATGTACATGTCTGTCTCGCTCAGCATTTGGCAACTTGCATCGATTTTTAGACGGTTGAAATATCCGAGGGGACTGTCTCCTATCTGCTGTTTGAAGAGAGCGGAGAAGTGAGTCGGCGAGTATCCCGTATATTTGGCGAGGTCTTGCAGAGTGAGGCGTTTCTCAATGTTCTCCTGCATGTAGTGTATTGCCGCCGAAACCGTACTGTCGCTGTCGGAACGTTCTTCTGCTTGTCGGTAGGAATTGATGTATCGCATAGATGCCAAATAGTAGTGCAGTAGCGACGAGACATAGCGCAGACTTTCTTGGCTGCAACCGTTGTAGAGGGTGTTGAAAATCTCCTCGAAGATTTGGTTGCGGTAGTTTATGCGTGAACGCATATTGGGTCTAATCTCTTGCGGTTGCAGCGCTCCAGAGGCATATATCGTGGCGTGCGAACCCGAGAAATGCACCCAGTAGATAGTCCATGGATTATCTTCGTCTGCACCGTAGGTATGCGACTTGCCAGCAGGAAGGACAAAGAAATGGTTGGCTGTCATGGTGTGTCGCTTGCCTTCCACCTCATACCATCCCATGCCATCTACGCAGTAAATCAGCACGTGTTCGGCTATAGGTTCGTTGCGTTGACAGAAATGCCCTTCTGCATGTGGATAATAGCCAATGTCGGTCACATAGAGGCTCGACACAAGAGGGTCGGCAATCTCCTGCTCCACAACCATTGGTGGCAGAGTTATCAAGCGTTCACCGCTAAATCCGTGCTTTCTTTTCATATACGTCTGTTTTTGTGGGCAAAGATAGCGAATTTCGTAACATCGTCCATCTTTTTATGAAAAAATGTCATTGTTAGGCATTGTTTTATCTGCTATCTTTGTATGAAGAAATTGCAATTATTGTAAACTATAATAAAAAAAAATATATGAAAAAGAGTATTTTTGTAGTTCTTTCGTTGGCGAATGTACTGACCGTTGGCGCTCAGCAGTTGGCATTCCCGGGAGCAGAGGGATATGGAGCGTATGCCTCTGGAGGACGAGGGTGCGAGGTGGTGCATGTGACTAATCTGAATGCGGCAGGAGCAGGCTCATTGGCGGATGCGGTGAGTCAGCCGAACAGGTTTGTGGTGTTCGATGTGGGCGGTGTCATAGACATTACGGGCAAGAGCATCACTATTGCCAGCAACATCACCATTGCAGGACAGACTGCGCCGGGAGAGGGAATCACCATCTATGGCGGACGTGTCATCGCTTCTAAATCGAAGAATATCATCATGCGCTACATCCGCATGCGTGGCGGAAAAAGCGTGAACAGTAGTAAATGTACGTTGACGCTCGATGAGTGCCAGAACTTCATCATGGATCACTGCTCTGTGTCGTGGGGACCTTGGGACAATGTGCATATAAAGGATGCCAATAATGTCACATGGCAGTATTGCATCAATTCGGAAGGCATTGAACCACAGCGTTTCGGCTCTATCACTGACGGCACACGAAACTGGACTATACACCACTGTCTGTGGGCTGACAACAAGAGCCGCAATCCGAAGATGAAGTGCTATCTACAGTATTATAATAATGTGGTCTACAACTACGGCATGGGTATCATAGGCGGACATTCGGCTGCCGACAACTATCAGGATGTGGTAAACAACTATTTCATCGCTGGCCCTGACGGTTCGGCAAAATATTTCGACGACTGGACCGCCACTGACCACCTGTACAGTTCGGGAAACTACTTCGACGGCAACTGTGACGGTCAACTGAATGGCACGTTGATAACGGACTACCACAACGCTACGCCTATGGCAAATCCGAACTTCAACACCACGCACCCGATGAATGTGGAGACGGCTGAAAAGGCATACTACACCATTGTCGACCATGTGGGTGCTTCACGAGTGCGCGACATTCACGACAAGCGTATTCTTGAGCAACTCACCTCGCTGGGCAAGAAGGGAAGTTTCATTGCCAACGAGGATAACGTGGGCGGTATAGGCACTGTTGCCAACGGCCCTAAGCCTAAGGACACCGACAACGACGGTATGCCTGATGAATGGGAGATGGAGAATGGACTGAACCCGATGGTGAACGATGCCAACGGATATGACCTTGGAGGAGGATATACCAACATTGAGCATTATGTGAACAGTCTGGCGCAGAAGAGCAGTTATCTGATGTATCCGCTCAATCCCGAGGCTACTCTGATAGATGCCACTACAGCCAAACTGACGTGGATGAACGGTGAGGCGGAGAACGCTACTGCCATCGTGGTGGAGCAGTCGGAGGATAATAAGACGTTCATCGAAATTCAGCGGTTGGCAGGTGACGCCACGGAGACCACCGTCACGGGACTGGTTGCGGACAAGGTGTATTATTTCCGTCTGAAAACCATCGGGGCAGATGATGTTGAGTCGCTCTATTCCGCTACGGTGTCGGTCAACGATGAGTTTATGCGTTCTGGCGGTGGTACACGAGCAGGGGTAGACCCTTTCGTGCCTACAGAAGGAAAACTCTACCGTATCATCAACTACGCTACCATTCCATACAACTCTGGCACGACATTGCAAGGTGTGCCAAAATATCTCACTTTTAACGACAACGGTACTCTCGGTGCAACAGAGGCCTACACATGGGACGACCCATCGCTGCTGTGGACAATCACGGCTGTTGACGGAGGTGTGAACATTCAGAATTACGGAAACAAGAAATATATTGCTGCGCAAGATGCAAGCATCGATGGAGCGAACCGCATCGGCACTTCCTCCACTCCGACCACCCTCACCATCAACTACACGGGCGACCAGCAGCCGTCGCAGTCGGGACTCTATGGCAAAGTGTCGATGTATCGCATAAACAGTCCGTCGAACAAGAACTACCAAATCCGTGCCGTTGGTTTTGGAGACAACTGGATATGGGGTTCAGGCACATTCGACCGTGCAGACATGGTGTTCACTTTCGTGGAGATTGATGCCTCGCTCGTGAAAGTCTTTTTGAGCAAATTCAACTCTGCATTAGAGAATGCCACAGCACTGGCAAACGGAACACAGACCGACGTAACATTAGGCTATCCAACATCTGCTCTGACTGACCTGATGAATGCCATCACCGCTGCACAGGCATTTGCCGATAAGGTGGACGAGACGACCACGCAGGAAGAAATTGATGCGCAGGTGGTAGCGCTCAACTCTGCCATACAGACATTCAATGATTCGCGCATCTATACCTTCGAGGGCTTCTCAACAGACCTTGCCCACCTCATCTACAGTTATGGTACTCACCCCAATGCAAGTGCCGCAAATGCTGACACAAACACTGAACGTCGCTACCTCTATGCCGATGGCGAATCGCTTGTCTACCGCATAGGTCTCTCGGAAAACGCAATCAGTGCAGGAAAGAAAGACGCCCTTGCCACCGACCCTGCCGCCCTGTGGGTATTTGAACCTGCTGGCAATGGGCTGGTGCGTGCTCGCAATCAGAAATACGGTACATATCTGCAAGTGGCAAACACCCTTTCCTCTCAGCCTGTCACATTCCGTCCCTACTATGCGAAGTATGACAACGGTAAGATGGCATTCTTCCTTGATGCCAACGCCAATGGCAACCGACTCTTCAACGTTGGTACACCTGATGCTGACGGTAAAGGCGGCCCGTTGGAATTCTTCAGCATGCACGCTGACCGCACACGTCTGCGCTGGGTTATCGACGAGACCGACATTGAGGCAGACCTGCCCAATGCCATTCTTATGCCCAACGTTTCCGACGCAGTGTCAACACGCTACTACAATCTTCAAGGCGTGGAACTGCACCGTCGCCCAGACTCTGGCTTCTACCTTCGCAAGACGGTCAATGCCGACGGTAGCGTAGAAATAAAGAAAGTTATGGCGAGATAAGAGGGAAATTGCAACTATGGGAAACTATAACAAAGGATTTGTCTATTTCATCTGCCTCGTGTCGGCTATGGGCGGACTGCTGTTTGGCTATGACTGGGTGGTAATCGGGGGCGCTAAGCCGTTTTACGAATTATATTTTGGCATTGCGTCCTCGCCGCTGATGCAGGGTGTGGCGATGTCTACGGCACTGGTAGGATGCCTTATCGGTGCAATGGTTGCAGGTGCTATGGCAGATAAGTATGGGCGTAAACCACTGTTGCTTGTGGCGGCGGTACTGTTCACGGTGTCGGCTTTGGCAACAGGGCTTTTCAATGATTTTGTGCTTTTCAATGTGGCGCGCTTCGTTGGTGGCATAGGCATCGGTGTAGCGTCTGCCCTTTCGCCTATGTACATTGCTGAGATTTCGCCAGTGGCTGTGCGTGGTCGGCTGGTGTCGGTCAATCAGTTGACCATCGTGCTTGGCATTTTGGCGGCGCAGATAGTCAATTGGCAGTTGGCTGAGCCTGTGCCGGGAGACTTCACTTCGGAAGACATCTTGGCTTCGTGGAACGGGCAGATGGGATGGCGATGGATGTTTTGGGTAGAGGCCATTCCTGCCATGGCGTTCCTGCTGTTGGCGTGCTTAATACCAGAGAGTCCACGTTGGCAGATGCTTCACGGAAAGGCAGACAAGGCTTTCGAGACGCTGAGTCGCATTGGTGGTGATGGATACGCACGGGAAGAGCAGGAGAGCATCTGCCGTGCTGCTGAGCAGGAGCAGAGCGAGACGGATGGTGGCGGTTTGAGGACTCTCTTCTCTCGGAAATATACGGCAGTGCTGACGCTCGGCATCGTCATAGCCGTGTTCCAGCAGTGGTGCGGCACGAATGTGATTTTCAACTATGCGCAGGAAATATTCTCGGCGGCAGGATACAGCGTGGGCGATGTGCTGTTCAACATTGTGATTACTGGCATTGCCAATGTGCTGTTCACGTTTGTCGCATTGTATACGGTTGACCATTGGGGGCGTCGCTCACTGATGCTGTTTGGTGCAGGTGGTTTGGGGCTTATCTATGTGGTGCTTGGCACTTGCTATCATCTGCATCTGACAGGGTTCTTTATGGTTGTGCTGGTGGTGGCGGCTATAGCCTGCTATGCCATGTCGCTTGGCCCTGTGACGTGGGTGTTGCTTTCCGAACTCTTCCCCACAAGGGTGCGTGGCGTAGCGATGGCGACCTGCACCTTTGCTCTATGGACGGGATGCACAACGCTGACATTCACATTCCCTGCCCTCAACAGTTCACTCGGCAGCAGTGGCACATTCTGGCTCTATGCAGGCATCTGCATCGCCGGTCTGATTTTCTTCCTCCGCCGACTGCCCGAGACTAAAGGGAAGAGTCTTGAAGAAATAGAAAAGATGAATTTCTAAGATTGATGTACATCCTCAATTTGCAAAATAAATCACCAAATAAATCGTAATTAGTCAAATCGTAAATAACATAGATGGTTAAAGCATGGAAAGAGCAGGTCGTCATTCCGACCTATGAAGTGGGGACACCCGAAAAAGCCCCGATGTTTTTGGAGAAGCGTGTTTATCAAGGCTCAAGCGGAGTGGTATATCCCTATCCCGTCATAGAGCATATCGCTGACGAAAAGACCGACAAGGAATATCAGGCAGTGTTCATTGAGAACGAGTATATAAAAGTGATGATATTGCCCGAACTGGGCGGACGAGTGCAGATGGCATACGACAAGATTGCTCAGCGCCATTTCGTATACTACAACCGTGTCATCAAGCCTGCCTTGGTGGGGTTGGCAGGGCCGTGGATTTCTGGTGGCATAGAGTTCAATTGGCCGCAGCATCACCGCCCGTCGACCTATCTGCCCGTCGACTGCACCATAGAGGAGTTTCCCGATGGGTCTGTGACGGTGTGGGTCAGTGAAATGGAGCAGATGTTCCATCAGAAGGGTATGGCTGGCTTCACGCTTCGCCCCGGCTGTGCGAGACTGGAAATTCAGGCAAAACTGTACAACCGAACCGATGTGCCACAGACCTTCCTGTGGTGGGCTAACCCTGCGGTGGCGGTGAACGACCACTATCAGAGTGTGTTCCCACCAGACATCAACGCCGTGTTCGACCACGGCAAGCGTGATGTGTCGAGTTTCCCCATTGCCACGGGCACATATTATAAAATGGACTATTCGGCAGGTGTCGACATATCAAACTACAAGAATATCAAAGTGCCAACGTCATACATGGCTGTCAACTCTCGCTTCGACTTCGAGGGAGGCTACGAGAACGACACACAGGCTGGTATGCTGCATGTGGCGAGCCACCACGTTTCGCCCGGCAAGAAGCAATGGACATGGGGCAACGGTGACTTCGGACGTGCATGGGACAGAAATCTGACCGACGAGGACGGGCCTTACATCGAGTTGATGGCTGGCGTATATACCGAAAATCAGCCCGATTTCGCTTGGCTTCAGCCATACGAGGAGAAACGATTTACCCAGTATTTCTTCCCTTACAGAGAGTTGGGCATAGTGAAGAACGCCACAAAGGACTTGGTGATGAACATAGAGGAGGTGGACGAAGGGAAGGTCTGTTTCAAGGTCTTTGCCACACGGCAGATGAAGGCGACCATCACGCTGAGTGCCAAGAGTGGGGAAGTACTCTATCAGAAAGAGCATGGTATTTCTCCCAAACAGATTGTCTGCGAGACTGTTGCGACTAACGGCACTGAGTTCTCCGAATTGCTTTTCACCATCTGCGATGGCAAACGTGTGTTGCTCGACTGGCAGGCAGAACCCGACGAGGTGAAGCCTATCCCCGATGCGGCACGGGCTGCTCTGCGACCAGAGGAGATTAAGACTAACGAGCAACTTTATCTGACAGGTCTTCATCTGGAACAATATAGGCATGCCACATTCAACCCTGTGGAGTATTACGAAGAGGCACTGCGACGAGACCCCGACGACACGCGTTGCAACAACGCGCTGGGACTGTGGTACTTGCGCCACGGACGCTTCGACAAGGCTGAGCAATATCTGTTGCACGCTGTTCGCATCCTTCAGCGACTGAACGCCAACCCGTATGATGGTGAGGCAATCTACAACCTCGGTCTTGCTCTGAAATATCAAGGGCGATATGATGAGGCATACGCCCGTTTTGCCAAGGCGTGCTGGAACGCTGCATGGCAGGATGCAGGCTATTTCAACTGCGCACAGATAGCCCTCTTGCAAGGCAACCCAGAGCAGGCATTGGAAGATGTAGACAATGCGCTGGTACGCAACAGCGCACATCACAAGGCACGGGCATTGAAGGCGGAAATCCTTCGCCAACTGCACCGCAAGACAGAGGCGTTGCAACTGATTGAAGAGTCGTTGGCTCTCGACCGTTTCAACTACGGTGTAATGTGGGTGAAATATCTGATTACTGAAGACCAGTCGGTGCTGAACCTGCTGACGGAACTATTGCACGACCATCCTCACAGCTACGACGAGATAGCGCTTGACTTTGTGGCGATGGGACGTTATGAAGAGGCTATCTCGCTATGGCAACAGGCTATTGAGCGCAATGCCATCACTCCTATGACATATTATTATATGGCTCACGCTATGCGCATGGGCAATGTCGGTAATTCCGAAGAAGCCTTGGAACGTGCCATTCAGATGCCATTGGACTACTGTTTCCCCAATCGCTTAGAGGCTATCTTGGCGCTCGAATATGCACAAAAGGCGATGCCCGACAATGGCTCGGCATACTATCTGCTCGGCATTCTCTATTACGACAAGAGACAGTATGACAAGGCGACATCCCTATGGGAAAAGGCGGCAGAGCGTATGCCCGACTACCCGATGGTGTGGCGTAACCTCGCATTGGCTCGATTTAACAAGCAGGGCGACTCTCAGTCAGCCATCGACTATATGGAACGTGCCTTTGCTCTCGACCCTGCCGATGCCCGAATGCTGATGGAACTCGACCAGTTGCACAAGCGTCTGCACTCGTCGCACGAGGAGCGTCTGGCGCGCTTTGAACGTCATGCGAAGTTGGTAGATATGCGTGACGACCTTATTTTGGAGAAAATAACGTTGCTGAACCGCCTTGGTCAATATGAACAGGCAAAAGCATTGCTCGACAGCCACCAGTTCCATCCGTGGGAAGGAGGCGAAGGCAAAGTGCCGACACAGTATCAGTTCTGCCGAACGGAATTGGCAAAGCAGGCATTGCAACGAGGCGATTTTGCCGTTGCTGTTACGCTGTTGGAGGAGTGTCTGGTATATCCTCACCATCTCGGCGAAGGAAAACTGCATGGCGCACAAGAAAATGATTTCTATTATCTTCTTGGATTGGCATACGAAGGCATGGGCGACACCGACAAGGCACGCACATCGTGGGAACACGCTGCCGAGGGCACTGCCGAACCTGCCCCCGCCCTCTACTACAACGATGCCAAGCCCGACAAGATTTGCTATCAAGGGTTGGCATTGCAAAAACTCGGTCGCACCGACGAAGCCCGAAGCCGTTTCCACAAACTGCTCACATTTGGCGAGAAACACCTCTTCGACCAAATCAAAATGGACTATTTTGCCGTCTCCCTGCCCGACCTACTCATCTGGGACGATGACCTCGACCTGCGCAACAAGGTGCATTGCAACTACATGATGGCGCTCGGACACTACGGATTAGGAAACACGAAGAAGGCAGAACGCTATCTCGCAGTTGCACAGCAGATTGACCAAGACCATTGTGGTATGCTGGCTTTCTCCCATCTCATTTCACTTTGCCGCACCTCCCAACTCCTTTGCCAATAACCCTCTAAAACAATCTGGCTCACACAATTATACAGGTGTGAGCCAGACAGTTTTGGAGGTTATTTGCATAGAATTTTTCTCTTTGTTGGTATAACCTTGTCAACAAAGACATTGAGCCAGCATTTTGTCGACCTCGTCTATCCATTCTGTGACAGGAGGTGTGACGACCTTACCGCCACAAGTCTTTGAAACCTCCGCATGTATGGTGTTAAATCCAAGTGCAGCCGCCGCTTGAACATTCTGCGTAGAGTCATCAATGAACAAGCACTCAAATGCGTCAGCACCAATCTCTTTCAGCATCTCAATATATATATCATAGTTAGGTTTTGCGAGGTGCATCTCTTGTGACAGGAAGACGTGGTCGAAGTACTTGTTTACTTCCTCTATGCTTCCGAAGCAACGCTTCACAATATCCTGCCAATGGGCATCATTGGTGTTTGAAAGCATGTAAGTGCGGTAACCCTGTCGCCTCAAACGCATCACGTTGTTGAGGCGATATTGTGGTATGTCGATGCAGCAAGTGTTCCACGCATCAAGCACCTGCTGATAAGTTGTTCCTTGACGGCATAGTCGCTGAATGCCACCAATAAAATCAGTTGTACTGATTTCTCCTATCTGGTAGAGGTGGGTCGTTCCTGTTGCCACGATGCCTTCACCCATCACCGCCATCTTTTGCTTTGAGACATTGTCTGGGGGTGGTGCAGTCTGCCTTGAAAGACTGTCGAAGTCCACTCCTAATGCCTGCACCTGCTTCATACAATGGATTAGGTCGATATCGAGTAGAACGCCTCCGAGGTCGAAAATTATGTTCTTTATCATTTGTTCTGTTGTGTATGGAAGTTTTCGTCCGTTAATATAGTTTCAACCATTCCTCAACTGCTCAATCAAAGGGATAAGCACCTTCTTAATAACCTTGTCGTTCAGTTGGTGCTCACCATCGAAACGGATAACATGCTCGGCAAGATAGTGCTTCTTGAAAAGAGCCTCTGCGTTTGTGACAGTCTTATCATGCAGACCAACGAGACACCAGCAAGTCTGTTGCTGTTCGGGAGTAATGTCCTTGAACTGCTGACGTTCCATCTGGTTGTGGTGCTGTATAATATCCTTTGTTATACGGAAAGTCTTTGCGCCGTCATACCGTCCGTTGAAAAACTGATGTTCGCCTGTTTTCAGCACTTTTGACATTGTTGACATATTGAATGCAGGGTTAACAATGATACGCTTAAATGCTCGCATCTGTTGGGCATACATTCCTCCCATACTTGTGCCAATAACAATGTCTGGCTGCTCCTGTTGGCATAAGTCTTTCAAGTATGGCAACGCTTCGGTTGGGTCAATAGGAATATCTGGGGCGAGAACTTCGTCTTCGGCCAATGTGCGGCGTAGGATTTCCACCGTGCCACTGGCATGAGAAGAGCCAAATCCGTGAAAGTAGATGATTTTCATAAGAGTGTAATAATTTTATTATATCAGGTTGGGGCTTACAGATGATTATGGTTTATCAATGATTAGATTTTTCTTTATAATCTCTCTTATCTTTTCTTCAAGTAAATGCTATGGTCGATGTTGTTTGGCAGTTCCTCAGCATAGTGCGTCACCATTATCATTGTTTTGTTCTTTCTATGACAGAAAGTTTCAATGATGTCCTTGACAAGACGGCGGTTGCAGAGGTCAAGCCCATGCAGAGGTTCGTCGAGGATGAGTAAAGAGGGGTCTTTCACAAAGGCACGGGCAAGCAATACGAGGCGCTGTTCGCCACTGCTTAACTTCAAGAAAGATGTGTCGGCACAATGGCTTACCCCAAAGATGTCCATCCAGAAGAGACACACCTCTCTCTGCTCTCCGCAAGGTTTTCTGTACAGCCCAGCCACATCGCTAAGTCCGCTTGCAACAATATCCACAGCAGGGAAATCACGCATATACGCACGATGCATTTCGGGAGACACATATCCTATGTGCTTTTTTATATCCCAAATACTTTCACCGCTGCCACGACGATGTCCAAACAGAACAATATCATTAGCGTAACTCTGTGGATTGTCAGCACATACAATGCTGAGAAGTGTAGATTTGCCAGCTCCGTTCTCTCCACTCAAAGCCCAATGTTCGCCGTTCATCACAGTGAAAGATAGGTCTTTAAGAATAGTTCTGTCACCATAGCGTATGTTCACATTGCGGAAGTCAATTACCTGCTCCGTACCCAACGGTGTGTCAGATTTTTCATCTGCAGAATACGGCAGTTCCATAATGGCGCTCTCCTTGTCTTCTGTCAGCACACGCAAAGGAACGGGAGGCATCGTGTCTCTGTATTCCTGCAAAGTCATCTTCTCCCCTACCCTCAAATCCTTTACAGGCACAACGTGTGTAATGAAATCGGGAATATCATCAGTCTTCGACATCACAAGCACAATGCTAACGTTGGTCTCCTTTGTCAGTAATGCAAGGAAATCTGCCAACTGCTGCCGTGCCTGCACATCAAGACCAATGAAAGGATTGTCCATAATCAGCACTCGCGGATTGGTCAGCAACGTCTTAGTCAACTGGAACTTACGCAATTCGCCACTGCTCAAAAGAATGATATGCTTATCATGAAGTTGGTCAAGATGAAATATGTCGTATAGGTGCTTACGAACCTTATCCAACTCTGCACGCATAGCGACCTTGTCAGCCTCCTCTTTGGCAAGCCTCGCGACCTGCTCGTCAGCAGTCTCGTCACGCACAAGGAACTTATCGAACACCGATTTACGCGTCAGTCCTTCCTCTGCAATACGAAACGACTCCTCAAGAAGGTCACGAACCAATGGAGTTTCGTCAATATCGTTCTGATTCCAGCGTTGCTGATGATAGTATATACCCTCTCCTAAACCATAAGAGTCACGGAATGTGAGATATTTAATATTGTCGCTAACCAGCGTCGCTTTGCTCGGAAAGAAATCATACCGCACCCCATTCATCGGCATAAGAGCAAGTTTGCCTGTCAGCACATCAACCAGTCGGCTTTTGCCACTCGCATTGTCTCCTACTATGGCAATCTGTTCACCTTCTGACAGTTCAAAGTCAATGGATGCAGACATCTTGTATTGAGGATGCCGCACCTCGCCTCTATGCACCTCTATTATTTTACGCATATCTTTTTCCCTCCACAGACGTATATGCCGTGCGGCAAACTCTTGGCTGAATTACCGACAGGACGACCATCAAGCGTGTATATCATATTTCCAGAGGAGGCGTCATCAGCATTCTTTGACACCTGTGGCAAGGAAATTCCGTCGGGAAGCAACTCGTCAAGCGAATTGAGCCATGTGGTTAATTCATTAAGGAGGTCGTCATGGTAGGCGAAAGATGCTTTATACCAACCGAAACCATGACCACCTGATGGATATTCTTTTATGTATGCTGGTACTTCATGCTCCACCAATGCCTCATAATAATTTTTAGAGTTTGCAATTGGCACAGTAGAATCATCAGTAGCGTATGTAATGAATGCAGGTGGCGTGGTCTCTGTTACATGCTTCTCATTGCTGTAGAAGAGTTCTTTTTCTTGATATGCAAGCAATTGAGACTCATTTGTTGGAGTTCTACCTAATAGGCAATCATGCGACCCCATGTGAGTGTAAGAAGGATCCATCGTAATAACAGGATAGAACAAAATCTGAAAGTCTGGTTCTGCCCCTTCTGCTGCATGAGTTGCAAGTGTGGACGCCACATGTCCACCTGCCGAGAAACCCATGACGCCTACACATCCGTTTTTGATATTCCACATTTCACTTCTGCTACGAATTAAAAGCACTGCTGCCTGCGCATCTTCCAATGGACGGCTATCATATCCCCATTCAGGTAAACGGTATTTCAGCACCGCCACAACGTAGCCCAACTCATTAAAGTATTCCGCCCAACTCGTACCCTCATTCTCTGTCGACAGAGAACTATAACCTCCACCCGGACAAATGATAATGGCACGCCCGCATGCCTTATCCGCATCAGGATGGAATACTTCCATTTTCCCTCCCGTCTTCAGATTTATGTCTGCCGCTGTCGCACAACAAGCACAAGCCACAAACACAATGAACACAAACAATGTTTTCATAATTTTATCTATCATCATAATACCTATTTATTATATTTCATGTTTATAAATTCTACATGTACTCCTTGCGGAAGGACGTACAAATTTAGGCAAAACCTTTTGAATGAAGAAAAATAATATCTATTTTTGCACTAAAATAAGATTTCGACATGAAAAAAACGCTATTTATTATACAGACGCTTCTGACATCACTTATCTCTTTGCCAACATCAGCACAAGAGAACACCTGTTTCTCTCCTCGCCTCAAAACTTTGCAGGTAAAGGTTAACGGAGAATGGGGTGAGCCTCTACTCATGCTGCTGCACGGACAGAACCAAATGGAGATTAGTTTCGACGACCTCCAAGCGAGCTATCAGCGATACACCTACACTATCACCCACTGCAATGCAGACTGGACACAGAGCGACCTACTGACAAGCGAGTACATGACAGGATTTAACGACCAACTCATCGATGACTACGAGCCGTCCATTGGTACGGAAATGTCCTATTGCCACTATACTTTTATTCTGCCAAACGAAGACACCCAACTGCTTGTATCGGGCAACTATCGTGTCAGCATATTCGAGGATGGAGACGATACCCCAGTAGCGCAGGCATGTTTCTCTATCATTGAACCAAAAGTGGGAGTAGACATGGAAGTCACAGCAAATACAGACATCGACACATACACAACACACCAGCAAGTGAACTTTGCCGTGAATTACGCCGGCTATAAAGTGTCGAACCCAGTGAACGAGTTCCGATACATCGTGCAGCAGAACCGCCGTTGGGACACTCACATCTCCGACCTACGCCCCACCCTCATGCAGGTCAACCGACTCATTTTCAACCATAACCGCGCACTCATTTTCGACGCAGGCAATGAATACCGCCGTTTCGAGATTCTCGACGAATATGTACCAACAATGCGAGTAGACAGGATGTATTACGATGACGACTACTATCACGCCGTCCTTTTTGCCGACGAGCAACGCACTAACTACCTCTACGACCAAGACCAAAACGGACGTTATCTGATACGCAATGGCGACAATGACGACAATGACACACGCAGCGACTATTTCTTCACCCACTTCACACTGCAAATGCCACAAGTGGCAGGAGGCGATGTATATCTCTTCGGTGACCTCACCGACAATCAGTTTAAAGATGAATATAAGATGACCTACAACCTCATCGACCACCAATACGAACTCATCACTCCCCTGAAACAAGGCTCCTACAACTACATGTACCTCTTTCTCCCCGACGGAGACACCATAGGACAAACACAGCAATGTGACGGCAATTTCCACCAAACAGAAAACGAATACTATGTATATGTCTATCACCGCCCCTTCGGACTACGCTATGACAAATTGGTGGGTTTTCAGATGATTAAAAGCCAATGATATTTTTAACAACTATGCATTTGATGTTTGCCCCTACACCTCTTAACTCATATTATACTTTGCTACAAAATCCATCCATCTGTATTGTTAGGATTATATGTGTAATGTTCCAAATTTTGAAGATACCATAATCCATTGAATTTACAGATAATGCCTCCTATGAAACGCTGCTCTCTATTGAGGCTATTAAGGTATTTGATACGTCGTTGCAGTTCCTCCGCCTTGTCCTTAGTATCTTGCGATGCAGCAGTTATGCCACCCTTTGTGTCGAAGATGCCGATGCGACCATCTTTTAGACGGACAATCCAGTCGGGGAAGAATCTGGCAAGTATACCTTTTTCGCTGTTCGTGTAACGGATTGAAAAATAATCCTTTCCGCTATCACCATTCTTTAGCCACCACTCCACTTTCTCAGACGCGTCAAGGTATTGGGCAAAACTCCACTCCGTTATCCTGCCGTCGTATGATGTGCGGATGTAGAAAGGTGAGAGAATGCACCGCTGCATATTATGCGGTTCGTAGTCATCGGTATAGGCGTAAGTCTCTAACACTTTGAACGGCACAGCCTCCGTTTTCAATGCCTGTTCCTGCCGTTCTTTCAGTTGTGCAAGCAGATTAGGACGATACGATTTCAGCGTATGCGTCAATGCTGCACGCATAGTACTGTGGTCTTTCTTCCTTACGTCGTTTATGAAAATACGATAGCAGTCATCTTCGCCATATTCTATGAATGTCTTTTTAAGCCACATCCTCACAGCAGACTTCAAAGGACTCCATGAACGGGCGATATTGCTTACCTTAGCATCGTCATCCGTCTGTTCACGCAACAAATCCGCACATGTCTGAGTGAATGATTTCTCAACATCATTACGACTTACCCTCACCTCTGCATCTGCTCCATTCATAAAAATATCATTCTTCAATTGGTCAAAATCGTTGAAAGTTGCATTGACAATGATTTCTTTTGTCAGTTCCTTGTTTGGCACAAATCCTTTCCTGCGAAGTTTCTTCATTATACCCTCAAACTGGTCATCCTGCGTCAACTCAAAATAGTTGTTAAATTCCTGCATAAGATGCCGTTGGAAAATATCAGCACGTCCGAGGTTACCATAGTCAACACGGGGAAGATATTCCGTTTTCAGATAAGGGTCAAGCACAAACTCTTTGCCCATTTTGTTCTTCGCAATAAAGATTTTAGGCTTATTTATGTCCGAGCCATAGTCAGCAGTCGCCACCTCATAGCGTGTATAGTTGGTGTAGATATACGCCGTGCGGAACACCTCACACCCCTGCTTTCCACGCATAGGCACTCACATGATACGCCCGATTAGCTGCGTGTGGAATGTCGCCGACTTTATTTCTCGGAACATCACTAATATCTGCGCCCTCGGACAATCCCATCCTGTTCCTGTCGCCATCTTAAACAGCAGATATTCGTATGGGCTATTGTTCCGTTCCAATCCCTCGGGCTTTTTCTTTTGGTCAAACCATGAGGCGATGCACTCTCTTCGCACATTTTTAGATAGCAGATATTCAATCACTTTCTCCTCCTTGGTCGGCATACCCAGTTCCTTGTAATCCGCATCATCATTCGGCAACTGCACCAGCACCAACGGATTGACATCAATGCCGAAAGCCACCAACTGCGCCTTCAGTTCCTCACGCTTCTTCATTGCCATCTGCATCAGTGCCTCGTCAAAATCCATATCTTTTACCTGCCGCACATCCTCATCCGTTTGGCACACAATCTGTTCCTTTATCATCCCTGCATCCACCACGTCTTGCCTTGCCACTTCAACCCATCCTGCCTTGCCATTCTTTACATCCGAAATGCTCGGCTCTTTCTCGGGCGTGGCAGACACTTTCACGATGATACGTGGCTGCATCGGTTCAATAACATCACGCATCGATGCTGTCGTCACATTCTTGTGGCTTTCATCTATAATCAAGACAATCTCACGCCCTGCCTCGTGTGTCATCTCTATCACATCCTCATAATAATACCCCTGCTCCTTGTGCATCAGAGGGTCAGAAGGACGGCGATTTACCCTATCTTCTGCCTTCTTAGATACCAGTTTCTGCCAATTCAGAAACATCACATCCCCTCTACGCAATGCCCCTCTATTCAAATCATTGATAGTAAGCAAGTTCGGAATATTAGGATAAAAATAATCAATGAATTTCTCTCGGCTCTGCATTGCCAAATCATCGGAGAATGTTATCCAAATGAAAGCCACATCAGCGCTCCTATCTGGTTGATTCATCAATCGTGATATAAACGATTCGGTCATAAACGTCTTGCCGCTTCCCGTAGGGGCTTTGAACACCAATTCCAACCCTTTGTTGCCATTCTCCCAAAGTGTCTTGAAACTATCCAGCAGTTCCTCTATCGCTTTCTCTTGAAATCCAATCTTTTCCATCCTCTCCTTACTGATTTAATGATTTATAAATATCCAATATCGGCTGCGGAATGCCCCTCAATGTCACATCATTCATTCCCTCAAAGTCACTGCTGAACTCTTCGCCTGTTCCCCAACTGAACACATACACCGTGCGCTTCCCCTCCATGCCTTTCACCTCTTGCAGAAACTCCTCGTATACCGTATAATCTTCTTGGAAGTATATTGCAGTATAGCGTCCCTTCCCATCGGAATACACTTGATAGAAATCCGTACATTTCTGCTCATACAGAGTGTTTTCAGCCAATGCAAGCAGACATCCAGCCTTCTTTGCCAACACCAGTTTATCCTCATCCGTTGCTTTCTGCGGATTATTCTTTCCCACAAATGCCGTCCGATAATACTTCAACGAGTTGCCAAGCCCCTCTATCTCATTGCCTTTGCTGTCAGTATAGCCATTCATCACTCGCTTGTTCCGCTCGTATGTCACATCCGTGCAAATGTCACCCTCATTGATTTGACAAAGAATGCACTGCCTTTTACCTCCGTCTTGTTCGTTAAGGTTCATTGTGGCGTGAAGTGTTGTGCCGCTACCAGCGAAGAAATCGAGGATTACAGAATCACTTTTACTGGCTATCGTCAAAATCCTATTCAGAAGTCCTATAGGTTTAGGATTACTAAACTTATTCTTCCCTAAAATACTATCCAATAGTTTTGTCCCATCAGTAGTTGTTTCAATATCATTCCATATACTTATTGGTGTTTGTCCTTTTGACTCAGCCTCATATATGTATCTCTTCAACTGGGGTTTCGTCAATCCCTTTTTACCAAACACAATCCTACCATCCGCCAACATCTTTTTATATTCATCTTCGGTTGTTCTCCAATGTCTTCCTTCTGGAGGTAAATAAAATTTCCCTGTATTAGGATTTATTATAGGATATGTCAAGTTCTGTCTTATTTCAGGAGCATCAAAAGGGTCTGCTACCCATGCACCTCTTGGGTCGTTGTCGGGATTTTCAAACTTATCTAACGATGCAGGCATATTCAAATCTCCTTTATTCCATTTCTTACTGTCTTTGAAATACACCAATGTATAGTTATGATTATTAGAAATAAAAGTGTCATTTGATACGGACTTTCGAGATTGCCATATAATGTCTGCCACTTTATTTTCTCGCGAGAAAATACTATCACATAAGAGTTTTAGTGCTGCATCCTCATTATCATCAATAGAAATGAAAATTACACCTTTGTCCGAAAGAAGGTCTTTTGCCAAACGTAAACGCTTGTCCATAAATGACAACCATGTGCTATGACGTAAAGGATGATTCTTTGGCAATTCTTTTCCTTCGGGATCTTTATCCATAACTCGCTTATCCTTATAAGTAAAGCCGTCATTCCCAGTATTATACGGAGGGTCAATATAAATCACATCCACCTTCCCTTTGTGGGTATAATTCAAGCATTTCAAGGAATGATAATTGTCCCCCTCTATAAGAATATGTGTCTGTTTGCCGTCATCATGGCATATTGCCTTGTCCGTCACCTCCTCCAATATGGGGATTTTGTTCTCGCTTTCTTCATCGAAAGCCTCTGGCACATCAAGCCACACCAAACCATATTGCTGGTGTTTGATTTGCGACCTCAATATATCCCTCTCCTTTTCCAGTTCGCGGATTTGTCGCTTCAGTTGTTCTTCTTGTGTAGTCATTTTGGCGAAATTTGTACGTAAGAATTGATGATAAAAAGAGCGAGGACTTACTCGCCTTACGTACTGGTATCGCCAATAACCATAGTAAATAAAAATAAAAGAAACTAAATATAATATAATTAACTGAATATAAATATATTATTGGCATAATAAGAAAACAAATCAATTTCATATTATCTTCAAATTTGATTTTATTAGGTACATTTTTGTTTCTTATTTGTTACCTATTCTTGCACGTTTCTCAAAATTATTCCGTATCTTTGCACCCGAATAATAAAAAACAAGAGATATGCCACGAAAGAAGAAACCCATCAAGCAGAAAGAGCCAGTACGGCTCCGCATGAAGCCTATCGCCAACGGCAACCAGTCCCTGTACCTCGACATCTACAGGGATGGCAAGCGGTCATACGAGTTCCTGAAACTCTACATCGTCCCAGAAAGGACAGCGCAGGACAGAACTGCCAATGAGAACACGATGAAGCTCGCCGAAGCAGCCAAGGCAAGGCGGATAGTGGAGATGCAGAACAACGAGCACGGCTTCAGTAACATTTTCGCCAACTCAAGGATGCTGCTGACCGACTGGATGCGCCACTACGCCAAGAAGAAATTGGAGAAAGGGCAGAGCCCAGCCTTCAGCATCCAGATAGGTAAAGCCATCAAGTACCTTATTAAATATAGAGGCGACCAGGTGACGATGAAAGATGTGGACAAAGAGTATTGCAGCGGCTTCATCGACTTTCTCAATGCTACCTCGATGTCCAAGGTCACGACCGCCGGCTATTTCCGCTGCCTGAACTGCGGGCTGAACGCAGCCGTGAAGGAGGACATCATCCCCTTCAATCCCATCACGAAGATACCCAGCGAGGACAGGATCAAGATGCCCGAAAGCACACGCGAGTACCTGACCATCGAGGAAATCAAACTCCTTGCCGCCTCAGACTGTAAGCATGAGGAGGTGAAGCGCGCCTATCTTTTCAGCTGCCTGTGCGGACTCCGCCTGTCGGATGTCAAGGCACTGCGCTGGAAAGATCTTAACAACGATGATGGCCAGTGGAGGGCGACGGTGCTGATGAAGAAGACACAGAAGTATATATATCTTCCATTGTCTGCCGAAGCCGTCAAGTGGCTTCCCGAAAGGCGGAGCACTGATGACAGCGACACCATCTTCCACTTGCCGAGCGATGGCTACCTCAACAGGCTTTTGCAGGATTGGGCTTCCAAGTGCGGTATTAGGAAGCATGTCACTTTCCACACCGCCAGACACTCCAATGCCACGATGCTGCTGACACTGGGTGCGGATGTCTATACTGTTTCCAAGTTGCTGGGACACACGCAAATCAAGACCACGCAGATTTACGCCAAGATTGTGGATAAGAAGAAAGACGAGGCAGTAAACTTGATACCATCCTTGACATAATATATCAGGTGCATGAATAAAACATAGTGAGAACTAAAAAACAGAAAATGAACAAAGGGAGGGAGAAAGTTAAAGAAATATAGCAAAACGCCTGTTTCTTTCCTTTTCTCCCTGATTTTGACTAATTTTGCAGAAAATATAAAAGAAAAAGAGAGGTAAGCATATATGATAAACGAGCAGGAACAGGCAATCGCCAAGATACAGCAGACATTGAACCATTGTATACAGGAAACTGCCAACATGCTTGAAGATGCTATTGGGCGCAAGACGGAAGTCTTGCCAGATGAAGAGATGGTGGAATTGGAGCGGAGCGAGTACATCCGTGCTGTGGATGAACTCGCAGACCTCTACTCTCGTTTTCCTGCCGTCCGCAGCCTCAAGCAGTATATGCACCTTTCCGACTTTCTATGGGAAAGCACATTCATAGAGTCGCTTTCTAAGGATGAAAAGCGAAAATGGTTTCATTCCCAAAATCTTGCCACTTATACAGACTTCTGCAAGGATAACACAGCCTTTGACGAGGCATTCCCTTATTTCTCCGTTATTCACAAGGTAGTGGTCAATGAAAGGTATGCGCAGTATCTTCAAGAAAGGAATGCACGGAGAAATTCTGCAAAGGAAATAGATACTGCCCCCAACGCTGAGCTTGCCGACAGCCAAGACACAGCAATTGTTAGTGTGCCTTTATCTGACATCAAGAAGATTGAATACACCTTTGAAAGCAACCTAACGGACGAGCAAGTCGCCTTATTGGTGGACTGCGCCAATGAGGTGCGCCTGTTCAAAGGTGATACCCTCACCTTTGAACAGATGAAATCTGTTTTAGATTGCCGTCCTCTCGCCATGCTCAGACCGACAAACAACCGACTGCTGGCATTTTTCTTTGACCAGCTTTCCAACCGCAACCATATCACGGAGAAATGGCAGGCGGTCATTGCAAGGCATCAGCTCTTCCTGTCCTCGCAGAAAAACACGCCCCTAAACCAGTCGGACATCTCTACAGCCGTCAATAATGTACGGGACATGGCCATCAGTGGAAAATATGCAAGGATAGAACACTGCATCAGGAATCTGAAAAGCCTTGAAGCAAGGTAAAGAACCCCAAACATAAGAAAAAACCTTGAGAAGGGGTTGAGACCTCAAACATTCTCAAACACCCAGCTGGCTTATTTGCAATACCTTTGCCCCCGAATTCAAAGTTTCGGAGGGCGCGCACTCCCATTGTCTAACATTAAAAAACTAATGCAAATATGTCAAGCAACAAGACTATTGAACAGCGTATTGAGGAACTGGAAAGCCTCGTGTACGCAACCAAGAACGTGCTGAACTTCGAGGAAGCCTGCAAGTTCCTCTCCCTGTCAAAGAGCTACCTCTACAAGCTCACGTCGGCAGGACTCATTCCTCATTACAAGCCGCAGGGCAAGATGATCTACTTTGAGAAGGACATCCTCGAAGAGTGGCTTCGTCAGAATCCCGTCAAGACACAGGCGCAGATTGCCGATGAAGCGCAGAAGTACCTCTTAAACCGTAAATAGGATGATGGAGACGTATAACTGCACTTCCATTGAGCCGGTAACAAAGAAAACGTTCCGTGTCATAGGCAGACCATCCACTTGAAGGCGACAGATTATCATATCTTTATTCGTATTAGGGCATCTGTATCTGGAGGCAATCGCTGTACCATGAAAAAAGCATATTGCTACTCAAGGCCACCGCCAGTTTGGCACTTTTATATTGACAGTAATAGACTCATCTTTATTTGTACAATTGACTATTGGAAAGATTACCAAATCAATGTGTATGGACTGTAGTTTCATCCATGAAATGACATCTGTCCAAAGTCGTCTATTATACCGACTTTATGGAAAGAATACCTATTCCAAGGATGCGAGTATTGTTGTATGGATTCGGAAAAATTGTGCACACAAAAATGATATTGCAAAGAAACTTATCTGCCTATGAAATGGCTGACCATTAGAAAGTAAATGTATAATTAAGAAGTAAAACTCGTGGCTGAGGAAATTTCTCGCCACACAAATTAAACACAACAATGAAAA
>JAFLUT010000029.1 GCA_022508665.1 Prevotellaceae bacterium
CAGCCGTGACAAATTATAATAGTCAGCGAATGCAGATTATCTATGCCGGCGGTTGTCTGTTAGTTCGCTCAGCCGTTGTCCACTTTTCGGGGCAACGGCTGTCTATTTTATGGGGTTGCCGCTGTCTGCTTTTGCCCCCAACCGCTATCATCTTTTGGGGCTTACCATTTTATGTCATCTGAAGTTTATTGAACTTGCGTTATATGACTTTTCTTCACATACTTTTCATTTTATAAAGTAAGTTAAATTTCTTTTTTTCTGATTGTTAGAATAAAAATGTGTATATTTGCACGGTAAAAAGATTTTCTAACATTTCAATCATACATAAGGAGTTATGATTTATTTCTTTAGGACACCTGCACAGAGCATCATTGCCACTCAGGTGTGTCGTGAACTTTCGGAGAACGAAACAAGTGAACTTTGCTGGCTGTATGGCGGTGCAGCGAAAGAGGATGAAAGCAACCTGAAGGGCTTCTTCATTGGGCCTCGCAGGGAGATGATTACTCCGTGGAGTACCAATGCGGTGGAAATCACTCAGAACATGGCAATCGAGGGGGTGCAGCGCATTGAGGAGTATTTCCCCGTGGAAAGCGAGGATGCCGAGTACGACATGATGCTGCAACGCATGTACAAGGGACTTGACCAAAACATCTTCACAGTTAACATCGAACCTGCTCCAATCTTGAGCATCGAGAACCTTGAAAAGTACAACGAGCAGGAGGGTCTGGCGCTGTCGCCTGAAGAAATAGAGTATCTGCACAAGGTGGAGGGGCAGTTGGGTCGCAAACTGACTGACTCTGAGGTGTTTGGCTTTGCACAGATAAACTCCGAGCATTGTCGCCACAAGATTTTCGGCGGCACGTTCATCATCGACGGCGAGGAGAAGGAAAGTTCTCTCTTCCAGATGATTAAGAAGACTACACAGGAAAATCCTAATAAGATACTTTCGGCATACAAGGACAACGTGGCGTTCAGTCAGGGTCCTGTGGTGGAGCAGTTTGCCCCTGCCGACCACTCTACGAGCGACTACTTTGAGGTGAAGGATATTGAGTCTGTCATTTCCTTGAAGGCTGAAACGCACAACTTCCCTACGACAGTTGAGCCTTTCAATGGCGCTGCAACTGGCACTGGCGGAGAAATCCGCGACCGTATGGGTGGCGGTGTCGGCAGTTGGCCTATCGCAGGAACGGCGGTATATATCACCAGTTACCCTCGCAATGGGGTAGCCCCAACGCAGCCTCACAGTTATGCCAAATGGACAAAGTCCGACAAGGAGGGCGACATCCGTCCGTGGGAAGAGGTGTTGCCTGTACGCAAATGGCTGTATCAGACTCCTGAGCAAATTCTCGTTAAGGCATCCAATGGTGCAAGCGACTTCGGCAATAAGTTCGGTCAGCCGCTCATCTGTGGTTCTGTCCTCACTTTCGAGCATGAGGAAAAGCAGGGCGATGTGACTGAGCAGTATGGATATGACAAGGTCATCATGCTTGCAGGTGGTGTGGGATATGGCACTAAACGCGACTGTCTGAAAGGCACGCCAGAGAAGGGCAACAAGGTGGTCGTAGTGGGTGGCGATAACTACCGCATCGGTCTTGGTGGCGGTTCGGTATCTTCGGTAGATACAGGTCGTTACTCGTCGGGCATAGAGTTGAACGCCGTGCAGCGTGCTAACCCAGAAATGCAGAAACGTGCCAATAATCTTGTGCGTGCGTTGTGTGAGGAGGAGGTCAATCCTGTTGTCAGCATACACGACCACGGTTCGGCAGGGCATGTGAACTGCCTGTCGGAGTTGGTTGAGGAGTGTGGCGGTTTGATAGACATGACGAAACTGCCTATTGGCGACCAGACGCTGTCAAGTAAGGAGATTATCGCTAATGAGAGTCAAGAGCGAATGGGTCTGCTCATCGACGAGAAGCACATCGACCATGTGCGTAAAATCGCTGAGCGTGAACGTGCGCCGCTGTATGTGGTGGGCGAATGCACGGGCGATGCTCACTTTGCCTTCGAGCAGGGCGATGGTGTGCGGCCGTTTGACCTCGATGTGGCGCAGATGTTCGGACATTCTCCTAAGACATATATGCGTGATGAGACGGTGGTGAGGAAGTATGAGGATGTTGAATATTCATATAATAATATAGAGGAGTACTTGGAGAATGTTCTCCAGTTGGAGGCTGTGGCATGTAAGGACTGGTTGACCAACAAGGTTGACCGCTCTGTGACGGGTAAGATAGCACGCCAACAGTGTCAAGGCGAAATACAGTTGCCACTTAGCGACTGCGGTGTGGTTGCTCTCGACTATCGTGGCACGAAGGGTATCGCTACTGCCATCGGTCACGCTCCACAGGCGGGTCTTGCCGACCCAGCCGCAGGTTCGGTGCTGTCGGTCGCTGAGTCGCTGACAAACCTCGTGTGGGCTCCGTTGGCAGACGGTCTCGACTCCGTAAGTCTTTCAGCCAACTGGATGTGGCCATGCCGCTCGCAGAAGGGCGAGGATGCCCGTCTGTATGAGGGCGTGAAGGCTTTGAGCGACTTCTGCTGTGCTTTGCAGGTGAATGTTCCTACGGGCAAGGATTCTTTGTCAATGACACAGAAATATCCCGATGGAAGCAAGATAATATCTCCGGGAACTGTCATTGTTTCTTCTGGAGGCGAAGTGTCTGATGTTAAGAAGGTTGTGTCGCCTGTGCTGGTGAACGACAAGGACACTACCCTACTCCACATTGACTTCTCTTTCGATGCGTTGAGGCTTGGTGGCTCGGCATTTGCTCAGAGTCTCGGAAAGGTTGGTAGCGATGTGCCTACGGTGAAGAACCCTGAGTATTTCCGCGATGCGTTCTTGGCTGTTCAGGACTTGGTGAAGGAAGGACTTATCCTCGCAGGTCACGACATCAGCGCAGGTGGTCTAATCACCACCCTCTTGGAAATGACTTTCGCAAATCAAAAGGGAGGTATCGAGGCAAATCTCAATAGCATAGCAGAGAATGACCCAGTGAAACTGCTCTTCGCTGAAAATCCGGGCGTTGTGATACAGGTGAAGAACTCTGACAAGAACGATGTGATGAAGATGCTTGACAATGCAGGCGTGGGATGTGTGGAGATAGGCCATCCTATTGACGACCGTCAGATTGTGGTGAAGAAAGACAGCCGCACACGCTGTTTCGACATCGACAAACTGCGTGATGTGTGGTACTCTACCTCATATCGCCTCGACACCAAGCAGTCGTTCAATGGCATGGCAAAGGAGCGTTATGAGAACTATAAGAGCCAGCCAATTGAGCATCTGTTCCCTAAGTCGTTCACAGGCAAACTGTCGCAGTATGGCATCAGTGCCGACCGTCGTGAACGCACAGGCATAAAGGCTGCCATCATCCGTGAGAAAGGAACTAACGGAGAGCGTGAAATGGCATACTCGCTGTATCTGGCAGGCTTTGATGTGAAGGATGTGATGATGACCGACCTTGTGAGCGGTCGTGAGACATTGGAAGATATAAATATGATTGTTTTCTGCGGCGGTTTCTCCAACTCCGACGTGCTTGGCAGTGCTAAGGGATGGGCAGGAGCATTCCTCTTCAATCCCAAGGCAAAGGCGGCTCTCGATGCTTTCTATGCTCGTGAGGACACGCTGTCGCTCGGCATCTGCAACGGGTGTCAGTTGATGGTGGAACTCGGTCTTCTTAACAACAACCACGCCGTGACCGATGCTAAGGACTATGCGCAGATGCTGCACAATGTCAGCCATAAGTTCGAGAGTGAGTTCGTCACGTTGCAGATACCAGAGAACAAGTCAGTTATGTTCGGTTCTCTCAGCGGCAGCAAACTTGGCTTGTGGGTGGCTCACGGAGAAGGCAATTTCCGTTTGCCAAAGGCAGAAAGCGAGTATAACATTGTGGCTAAGTACAACTACCACGGCTATCCAGGCAATCCAAACGGCTCTGCATACGATGTGGCTGGTCTTGCTTCGGCAGACGGTAGACATCTGGCTATGATGCCTCACTTGGAGCGCGCCATCTTCCCTTGGCAACAGGCAAACTACCCTGCTGACCGCACTAACGACGAGGTTACTCCATGGATTGAGGCATTCGTCAATGCGAGGAAGTGGGTTGAGGAGAAGATGAAGAAATAAGAATAAAGACATGGGATTATACACCGAACTGTTCATTACATTCGCCAAAATAGGTAGTTTCACCTTTGGGGGTGGCTATGCTATGGTGCAGATGATGGAAAGAGAGGTGGTTGATAATAAGCAGTGGCTGAACCATGAGGAGTTTATGGACACGGTTGTCGTGTCACAAAGCACTCCCGGTCTCTTCGCCATTGATATGGCATCCCATATTGGCTATAAGGTAAAAGGGGTTAAGGGTGGCATTGTCGGTGCACTTGCCACCGCCCTGCCCTCTATTGTGGCTATCTTGCTCATTGCTATGTTCTTTCAGATGTTCAGAAGCAATATATATGTGGAGAAGATTTTCATGGGCGTACGCCCGTGTGTGGTAGCCCTTATCCTTGCTCCGTGCTTCGGCATGGCTCGCAAGGCGAAAATCAGTAAATATAACTGGTGGATTCCTGTGGCGTGTGCTGTGCTGATAGCGGCGTTTGGCGTTTCTCCAATATGGTGCATACTGGCGGCTGGTATCGGTGGTTTCATTTATGGAAAGGTAAAGAGATGATATTCCTGTATTTGTTTTTGGTGTTTTCGAAGATAGGCATCTTCAATTTCGGAGGTGGCTATGCGATGCTGTCGCTCATTCAGGACGAAGTGGTGAATAAGCATCATTGGCTGACTGTGCAGGAGTTTACTGATATTGTTGCCGTTAGTCAATCCACGCCGGGACCAATAGGCATCAACTGCGCTACATATACAGGATATACGGCGGTCATCAATGACGGCTATCCTGTGTGGATGGCAGTCTTAGGGGCAGTCCTTGCTTCGCTCAGTGTTATATGGCTGCCTTTCATTCTGATGGTGAGCATAAGCAAATTCCTTTTGAAGCATCATCATTCAAAGACAGTGGAGAGTGTCTTCGGCGCTTTGCGTCCTGCCATAGTAGGACTTATCGCAGCCGCAGCCATAATGCTTATGTCGAAAGAGAACTTTGGCAACCCTTCCGAATCGCCCTTTGTGTTCATTATCAGCATAGTAATCTTCCTTTTTGCCTTTGTCGGCACAAGGCTATATAAGGTGCATCCTATCCTTATGATTCTTCTGTGCGGATTGGCAGGGCTTTTGATATATTAAATATAAGTATAAGAGTTGGCGGAGCAGGTAAATACATATCAGTTTAAGAACGGAATGCGTTTGATACATTTCGTTTCTCCGACCAACGTGGCTTATTGTGGTGTAAGCATTGCCGCTGGCACTCGCAACGAGGAGCAGGGCGAGGAGGGGATGGCTCATTTCTGCGAACACATGATGTTCAAAGGCACGGAGAAACGCCGTGCGTGGCACATCATCAACCGCATGGAGGCCGTAGGAGGAGACCTGAACGCCTACACCAACAAGGAAGAGACGGTGGTATATGCTGCTTTTATGAAGGAGCATTTCAACCGTGCGGCAGAACTCATCCTCGACATCGTTTTCCACAGCACCTTTCCTCAGCACGAGATAGACAAGGAGCGAGAGGTAATTGTAGATGAGATAGAGAGTTACCAAGATTTACCAGCCGACCTCATCTACGACCATTTCGAAAACCTCATATATAAAGGTCATTCGCTTGGGCATGACATCCTCGGTACAGCCGACAATGTTCGCCGTTTCACTACTGCCGATGCAATGCGTTTCACACAGCGACTTTATCGTCCCGACAAAATGGTGTTCTTTGTCTTTGGCAATATAGATTTCAAGAAGATAAAGAATACCGTGGAAAGATTGGTTGAGGACATCGTGCCACCAACCCACGAAGAAAAGGCAAACGAAATAATCGTAACTCCCACATCTGGCATACACACCGAGATGCGACACACGCATCAAGCCCATGTCATGGTTGGGCGTGCCGCATACGGCTCGAAAGATGACCGACGAATAGCCCTCTATTTCCTTAACAATCTCGTCGGCGGACCGGGCATGAACTCACGCCTCAACATCGCTTTGAGGGAGCGTAAAGGGTTGGTCTATACTGTGGATAGCACCCTCACAAACTACACCGACACATCCACATGGGCGATATATTTCGGTTGCGACTTGCAGGATGTGGACAGATGCCTCAGCCTTGTGCATAGAGAGTTGCGGAAACTTGCCGACAAACCACTATCAGACAAACAGTTCCAAGCCGCCTTGAAGCAGATAGAAGGGCAGATAGGGGTGGCATGCGATAACTTCGAGAACTATGCCCTCGACATGGCAAAGTCTTTCCTCCACTACAATCGCTTCGAGGGAATGGAAGACACCTGCCGTCGCCTTAAAACACTCACGCCACAAAGGGTACAGGAAGTGGCACAAGATATATTTGACGAGAGAAATCTCACAACATTGATTTTCAGATGACTATGCGAAAGGTAATAGGAATAGGGGAAACAATCCTCGACATAGTGTTTAAGAACGAACAGCCGACAGCCGCCATACCCGGAGGCTCTGCTTTCAATGGTATCATATCTCTTGGCCGTCTTGGTCTGCCAGTAACGATGATTACGGAGATTGGCAACGACAAGGTAGGTGGAATTATCAGGCGTTTCATGGTAGAGAATGGTGTAGATGATTCGTGCGTGTGCATGTATGAAGATGGTCGCACGGCAATATCTTTGGCATATCTGAACGAGCGTAACGATGCCGAATACACCTTCTACAAAGACTATCCCAAAGCACGCCTTGATGTGGAATGGCCTAAGGTGAACAAAGACGACATCGTGGTCATGGGCTCATATTTCGTGCTTAATCCCGCATTGAGAGACAAGGTAAAGGAATTTCTCGACTATGCCGTAAAACAGGAGGCACTCATATATTACGACATCAATTTCCGTGCCTCCCACGCTTCAGAGGCTATCAAACTCCACGCCACCATACTCGAAAACTTCGAGGCGGCAACCATCGTTAGAGGCTCTACCGAAGACTTCAACAATATGTTCGGTATCTCCGACCCCGAAAAGGTGTATAAGCAGAAGGTTTCTTTCTACTGCAAACAGATGCTCTGCACCGATGCCGAAGGAAAAATCCGCCTTTTCTCTCCGAGCGTGACAAAAGACTATACAGTAAAGAAAATCAAGACCGTATCGACCATCGGAGCAGGTGACAACTTCAACGCAGGCATTGTCTTCGGACTTATGCGAGAGGGAGTAGGCAAAAACGATGTGGCGACACTATCCGAGGAGCAATGGAGTCGCATCATAGCCCACGGACAGGCACTTGCAGCCGAGGTTTGCCAAAGCGTAGAGAACTCAATAAGTAAAGAATTTGCGAAACATTATGGAAGAAAATAACATTATCAACGAGACTATGGACTACGAAATGTCTAACACCGACAACACACTGCCACAGGCGGATGTGGAGCAGCCGACAACAGGCGAAGAACAGCCACAAATGGCGGTAAATGAACCAACAACCGAAACACCCGACAATGCACAACAGTCGGAGGAAAGCGACGAGGCAACAACCGACCCTTTCCAAAAGACCGAAGTGACATTCGAGAGTTTAGGAGTAAAAGATGAGATACTGAGAGCCATCAAGGAAATGGGTTATCAGAACCCTATGCCTGTGCAGGAGAAGGTCATCCCATATCTGCTTGGACATAACAACGATGTAGTTGCCCTTGCCCAGACTGGCACAGGAAAGACAGCCGCCTACGGTCTGCCTGTATTGCAGAAGATTGACACGACACGCCAAGAAGTTCAGGCAATCATTATGGCTCCCACGCGTGAACTCTGCTTGCAGATTACTGACGATTTGAAGGACTATTCCAAATATGTCAATGGTCTCCGTGTGCTTGCCGTCTATGGCGGTGCGAACATCGAGACTCAGATTAGGGCATTGAAGAAAGGAGTGCAGGTGATAGTAGCCACACCGGGGCGTTTGGTTGACCTTATGGAACGTAAGGTGGCGAAACTCGGAACGGTGGAAAACGTAGTGCTTGACGAGGCAGACGAAATGCTCAACATGGGTTTCTCGGAGAGCATCGACACAATCCTCGCAGGTGTGCCAGCAGAACGTAACACCCTGCTCTTCTCCGCCACGATGAGCAAGGAAATTGAGCGTATTTCCAAGAACTACCTGCACGATGCCAAAGAGATTGTCGTAGGCAGCCGTAACGAGGGAGCGGAGCATGTGAACCATATATATTATATGGTGTCCGCACGCGACAAATACAGGGCTTTGAAACGTGTAGCCGACTATTATCCAGAGATTTACGCCATCATCTTCTGCCGCACACGCATGGAGACTCAAGAGATTGCCGACAAACTCATTCAGGACGGATACAACGCCGAATCGCTCCACGGTGAACTCTCGCAAGCACAGCGTGACCTTACCATGCAGAAGTTCCGCCAGCACCGTGTTCAGTTGCTCGTGGCTACCGATGTGGCTGCCCGTGGACTTGACGTAGACGAACTCACACACGTTATCAACTATGGTCTGCCCGACGACATCGAGAGTTACACCCACCGCTCAGGGCGTACAGGCCGTGCAGGGCGTTCAGGCACATCTATCTCCATCATCCACGTCAAAGAGAAAGGAAAGGTGAGAGCCATAGAAAAACAGATACAAAAGAAGTTCGTGCCGGGAATACTGCCGACAGGACAAGAGATATGTGCCAAGCAGTTGTATAAAGTCATCGACGACATTGAGAAAGTGGAAGTAGACGAAGAAGAGATTGCTCCATTCCTCCCCGAAGTGTTCCGCAAGTTCGACATGATGGAAAAGGAAGACCTCATCAAGCGTATGGTCAGCATGGAGTTCAACACCTTCCTAAACTACTACAAGAACGCACCCGAAATTATCCAGCCATCGGAAAAGGGCGACAAAGGGAAAGACAGCAAGGGGTCGGGCAGCAAGCGTGGACGAGGAGAGCGTGGTGGTTCTCGCCGTGGAGAACGCTCCCGCACAGCCGAACGTGGCTACACCCGTCTGTTCATCAATCTCGGCAAAAAAGACGGCATCAGCCCAAAAGTCTTCATGGGCTTTGTCAACCGTGTGTCGCAGGGCAAGCAGATAGACCTCGGTCGTGTCGACCTCATGCAAAACTTCTCCTTCTTTGAAGTTCCCGAACAGCAGACGCAGATGGTACTGAATACCCTCAACGGCACTGATTTCGACGGCCGCAAAGTTAATGTAGAGGTGACCGACCAGCCCGAAGGACAGCGTGGCTCAAAGAAAGGCGACGGAGGCAAAGACAGCGGGCGTTTCCGTTCCGTCAGAGGTGAACGCACCCGCCGAGGCGACCGCAAGAGCGACCGTCGTGACCGCCAGAGAGAGGAAAGGCGCAGAGACAACGGAGGTAATGCCGCCCAAGGTAACGGCAGAGGCTCATCAAAAGGCAAAGCATCGGGCAAACCCTCACGCGAAGAACGCGGCTACACCGAGGCTCGTGGCCCGAAAGGTGCAGCCGAATGGGCAAAGTATTTTGAGGGGCAAGTAGAGTCTCAACCATTCTACGAGAATTTCAAAAAGAAAAAGAAGAAGTAAGAAAATAAACATCATTTATAAGATAAAAATTGAGGTTATCTCATTTTGTGAGAAAACCTCAATTTTTTATAGATTATCGACGAGCATGACAACTTTTAGCGTGTCCACATTTGCAATCTGTTGGATGTACACTATGAATTATTAAAGATTTCAATCTTTTAGGTCTGTGGATGATGCTTATTTTTTGTCTCAAATGGCGGCGGTTGACCTCTGAAAGCCCCTGCTGTTCACGATTATAATAGTCAGCCGTGACAAATTATAATAGTCAGCCAAGGCAGATTATCCCTCTCGGCGGTTGTTTACTAGTTTGAAAAACGCTTGTTGGCTAAAAGGGGCAACGGTTGCTGGCTGAGAGGGGGAAAAGTTGGCATTCTTTTTGGGAGTTTGAGACAATAGCGTTAACTTTGCAATTCATAAAGAAAGATATGAATAGTTTGGATTGGCAAAAGACATACAGGACGCTCAATAGGGGCTTATGTTCGAAGGAGCAGCGTCCTGTTATTGGCATTACGGGAAACTATGATAAGGAAACCTGCACGTTGGCAGAGGGATATTATCAGTCGGTGTTGAGGGCTGGGGGCATTCCGTGCATCATTCCGCCCTTTGACGCTGCAGAGTGTTTGGGCGATTTGCTCAATGGCTTGGACGGCATCATTTTCAGCGGTGGAGGCGACCCTAATCCGTTGCTTTTTGGTGAGGAGCCTATCAGTGAGTTGCATAGCATAACGCCAGAGCGTGATGTGCAGGAGTTGCTGTTGGTGAGAATGGCGTATGACCGCCAAATACCGATGTTGGGCATCTGCAAGGGCATTCAGATGATAAATGTAGCGTTGGGAGGCACGCTGTATCAGGACATAAAGGTGCAAATGGAGGGAAGGCGCATAAAACACTCGCAGGAGCAAGATAGGCGCTACCCCTCTCACACGGTAAGCATCATGCCCGAAACGGTCTTAGAGAGGCTGTTTGGGGCTAAATTGGCGGTCAATTCTTTTCATCATCAGGCATGTAAGAATGTAGCACCGTGTCTGAAAGTGGCGGCAATGAGTTCTGACGGTGTGATAGAGGCTGTGGAAAGCAATGAATATAAGTCCATTTTGGGCGTGCAGTGGCATCCCGAAACGTATGTGTTGAGGAATAGTGAGGAAATGATGCCTGTGTTTGAGTGGCTGGTGCAGGAGAGTGCATCGTTTAGGCGTGCCAAACGACTGCATTCGCAGATTTTGACGCTTGACAGCCATTGTGACACGCCGATGATGTTTGCCGAAAACATTGACTTCGTATCGCGTGACCCTAAGGTGCAGGTGGATTTGCACAAGATGGCGGAAGGGGGTCTTGATGCCACAATCATGGTAGCATATCTGGAGCAGAAGGAGCGTGATGAGGCATCGCTGGAAAACGCTACTGCCAAGGCTAATCAGATTTTGACGCAGATTGAGGAGATGGTGGCGAAGAGTTGCACGGCTGTGGATATTGCGTACACGCCCGATGACTTGTGGAGGCTGAAAGGAGAGGGCAAGAGGGCTATAATGCTGGGTGTGGAGAATGGTTATGCCATTGGGCGTGAAATCGGCAATGTGGAGGCTTTTCGCAAGCGTGGAGTAGTCTATATGACCTTGTGCCACAACGGCGACAACGACATCTGCGGTTCGGCTTGTGGCTGTGGCGAACACGGGGGAGTGACGGCGTTTGGCGCTGATGTGATAAGGGAGATGAATAGGGTCGGCATGATGGTTGACCTGAGCCATGCAAGTGAGGCGAGTTTCTATGATGCGTTGAAAATAAGCACTATGCCTATCGTGTGCAGCCATTCGTCGGCAAGGGCTTTGTGCGACCATCCACGCAATCTTACGGATGCCCAAATGAAGGCTCTTGCTGATGCAGGAGGTGTGGCGCAGGTAACGCTATATAAGGGCTTTTTGAATGCTTCTGAAGCCACAGTATTGGATGCCATAGAACACCTAAATCACATGGTAAATGTAATGGGCATTGAGCATGTAGGCATAGGCACTGACTTCGACGGCGGAGGCGGTGTGCCGGGCTGTGCGGATGCTGGTGAACTAATCAACTTCACTCGCAGGCTTATGGCAGAAAGATACTCCCCAAACCATATTGGAATGATTTGGGGAGGAAACTTCCTGCGAGTGATGAGGCAGGTACAAATGATATAGTTACAGAGCCTTCTTGAAGCAGCGGCGACGCTTGTGTATTTTTCTTTCGAAGTATATCCACTGCTGCTGCACCTTGTGATTGTATTCAAGTTCGGGGTGAGTCTCGGCATATTCAAAACCGTTTTCCATGTAGATAGGCAAAAGGTCGTAGAAAAGCAGTGAGTTTACGCCCTTGTTTTGGTATTCGGGAAGCACTCCGACAAGCAGAAGGTCGACGATGTTTGTAGTTGGATGCTTTACAGCCCTGTACATGTGCCACCATCCGAAAGGAAAGAGTTTGCCTTTGGCTTTTTGCAATGCCCGTGAGAGCGATGGCATGGAAATGCCCACTGCCAGCAGTTTTCCGTTGGCATCGGTGACAAGGCTGACGAGTTTTGGGTCGATGAATGGCAGATACATCTTCACATACTGGTCTATCTGCTTTTCGCTCAGTTCGTTGTAGCCGAACAGTGGTTTGAATGCTTCGTTCAAGACGTGGAAAATTTCTTTTCCGTATTCTTTTGCAAGTTTCTTTATTGATTTGTATTTCTTGATGCGGAAGTCGAACTTCTTCATCAGCAGTTCTGCCATTCTTGTCAGTCGTTCTGGCATCTTTCCGTCGCGTGGGGCTTCCAACTGCATTTCTATCCAGTCAACATCTTTTTCGAAGCCGAGTTTCTCCATGTGCTGTGGATAATAAGGATAGTTGTATATTGTTGCCATTGTAGAAAGTTGGTCAAATCCCTCGATGAGCATACCCTCAGGGTCATTGTCTGTGAAGCCAAGAGGACCATGTATCTGGGTCATGCCCTTCGCCCTACCCCACTCTGCTACGGCATCAAGAAGAGCCTTGCTCACTTCCTCGTCGTCGATGAAGTCTATCCATCCAAAACGCACGTTCTTTTGTTCCCAAATGCGGTTTGCCTTGTGGTTGATGATACCTACAATTCTGCCTACAATCTTGTCATCCTTGTATGCGAGGAAATACACTACCTCGCAAAACTCCAAGGCAGCGTTGTTGGGAGAGAATGTGTTGACCATATCAACATAAAATTCAGGCACGGCATATTGGTTGTCCTTATACAGTTCGTAATTAAAACGAATGAACCGTTTCAGTTCTTTTTTTGTCTCTACTTTTTTGATTGTGACCATAGTTTTACACGAATTTTTGGCAAAGATACAATTTTTTTATAGTTTATTTTGCTCATTTATTTAATATTAACTAAATTTACACCCCAATATGGACAAAACTTATAAAAATAATTAAAATTTATGCGTATTATTAAATCACTCATCGCAGCCGCAGGGATAGCACTGTGTGGTGTGAATGCTATGGCTCAGACAGAGGCTACTATGCCCGGAGGTGTCTGGCAGGAAGCACAAGAGTTGGGCTACAAGCCTAATCCGTATTATTTTATTCAGGTGCAGGGTGGAGCAGGTACTCTGCTTACCGACATCGGCGCATTGAAGGTTATTAACCCTACATTCAGTGTGGCTGTGGGCGATATGTTCACTCCGATTGTAGGCGCTCGTCTGCATGTGAATGGTTGGAAGTCTAAGGGAGGATTTGAAAATGTGCCTGTTCTCACAGGTGACATCCTTTCTAACCAAGAAATGAAATACAATTTCAACTACATCAATACGAATGTAGACCTCATGCTCAACATCGTCAACATCTTCTCTAAGAAGGTAAGCAATCCGTTTGCCCTCTACTTCATTGGAGGTGTAGGTCTGAACTATGCGTGGAACAACGACGAATTTGAGAATATCGTGTCACAGTACAGCGTTAAGGAAGATATTTCTAACGCATGGGGCGACAAGCAGACTCCTCGCAAAAGCCTGCTTGGTCACAACCTTCGCCTTGGACTTTTGGCTGACTACAATGTGTCTAAGAATTTCAGCGTAGGTGTGGAGGTTGATTTCAACTCTCTCGATGACCGTTTCAACAGCAAGTATAAGGACAAAGACGACTGGATGATGACCGCTTCATTGTCGTTGACATATAAGTTTGGTTATAAGAAGGTTAAGCCTGTGGTTGTTCCACCTGAACCAGAGCCTGTTGTCATTGTTCCAGAACCAGTGGAGGAGGTTGTTGTTCCCGTAGAAGAACCAAAGCCTGTTGTGATAGAAGAGCCTATAAAAGAGACTATTTTCTATGCTATTCGTGAGAGTGATTTGGATAGCCAAACTATTATCAACAAGGTTGTAGATTGGTGCAAGAAATATCCTAACAAGACTATTACTATTGACGGTTATGCTGATAAGGGTACAGGTAATTCAAAACTCAATGTGGAGTATGCTAAGAAGCGTGCCGACAAGGTGGCAGAGGAATTGCAAGCAATGGGTGTTCCTGCAAGCCAGATGACAGTGAAATCTTACGGCGATACTGTTCAGCCATTTGCTGAGAACGACAGAAACCGCTGTGTGATTATCGAAGGAAAATAATTTATAAGTACTGAAAATGTGAAGGCTCTTCCCTAAAAGAAGAGCCTTTATTTTTGTTGTATTTCGAACCTCATCATAATAGGCAAATGGTCGCTAATGCCGCCTTTGTATATAGGACCAAGGTATGTGCGATGCGGTTTGTATCCGCCGTATGTTTCATCGGGTTCTATGAGGAATGGCAGAGTGAGAATGTTGGCATATTGGGGCAATAGGGTAGTGGTATGGGTTAAAATATGGTCAATAGTTGACCAGTCTCCTTTATATTTGTATGTGCCGGGGTGGAGTGGGGCGGCGTGGTCTTTGAGAATGCCGTCTGAAGTCAACATTTTGATTTGGGAGGACTTTGTTTCAGCATTGAAATCGCCCATGATGATGATATTTGGATGTAGTCGTATGGCATGGATAGAATCCACGTTCTCTTTGAGCATTCGTGCCGCTGTTAGCCCTCCTTTTCGTGCCACCGCGCCACCGAGTTTTGAGGGTAGATGTAGGACATACACATCAAGTGTGTCGCCATTGGCAATTGTACCTGCAACGTGGAGAATATCTCGTATAGGGTGTCTTGGCGTATGGGCAGCGATGTGGATGTGCTGTGTCTCTATGGGATGAAAAGTAAAAAAGGAGTAGAGTAGGGCGATGTCGATGCCTCGTGCATCGTCGGAATGGGTCATAATGTATTGATAACCGAGTCTGTTAAGTGGCGTGCGATGAGTAAGATATTCCATTACAGTATCATTTTCCACCTCACACAAAGCAATTAGGTCTATTGGGCGTTCTTCGTCAGCAGCAACGATAGTTTTGCATACGCCATGCAATTTCTTAAATAGTCTGCTTTTACTCCATTTCTTGCTTCCTCCTTCACAAAAATCAAGGTCATCTTTACCTTCGTCATGGTATGTGTCGAAAGCATTCTCGATATTGTATGTCATTACCGTGAAAGGTATCTGTGCCTTAATATGTGGGGCTGACAACAGCAAAAGCAGAATGGGCAGAACACAACGAATGGACATAAGTTATCAGTGTGCTTCAAGCCAGTTTTCTCCCCATCCGCAGTCAGCAACTAATGGTACCGACAGCCTTATCGCTGCCTGCATCTCATTGATTACCAACGTTTGCAACCTCTCCTTCTCCTCTGGCACAACAGAGAAGTTGAGTTCGTCATGCACCTGCAATATCATCTTCGACCGCAGACCTTCCTCTCTCATCCTTCGGTCGATATTTACCATTGCCACTTTGATGATGTCGGCAGCCGTTCCCTGTATGGGCGCATTGATGGCATTTCTCTCAGCGTATCCTCTCACCACAGCGTTTCTGGAGTTGATGTCGGGCAATTGGCAGTGGCGACCGAAAAGTGTCTCTGTATAGCCTCTCTGACGCGCCATTTCAATACTCCTGTCCATATATGCCTTCACACCCGGATAAGTCGCAAAATACTCATCAATCAGTTGTCTCGCCTCACTTCTACTCACCTCCATTCTCTCTGCAAGACCGAAAGCCGATATGCCATATATGATGCCGAAATTAGCCGTTTTTGCCTTCCTACGCATCTCGCTCGTCACATCATCCAAATCGACCTTAAATATCTTTGCCGCAGTAGCCTGATGAATGTCATGTCCCGAATTGAAGTCCTCAATCATATTCTTGTCTTGGCTGAAATGAGCCATCAACCTCAACTCTATCTGGCTGTAATCGGCAGAGAAAAACTCCTCTCCTTCATCTGGGATGAACGCCTTTCTCACCTCCTTGCCATTCTTGTCACGGATAGGGATATTCTGCAAGTTCGGATTGCTCGACGACAGTCGTCCCGTTGTCGTAACTGCTTGATTATATGACGTATGTATGTGTCCTGTCCGCTTATTCACCAACTTCGGCAGGGCATCAATATATGTGCTGAGCAACTTCTTATATCCTCTGTAATCCAATATCTTATCCACTATCGGATGCTTACCTTTCAGTGCCGTCAGAGTCGCTTCGTCCGTCACATATTGCCCCGTCTTTGTCTTCTTCGGTTTCGTGCCAAGTTTTAGAGTGTCAAACAGCAATTCCCCCACTTGCTTTGGCGAACTGATGTTCAACTCCATTCCTGCCACCTCACGGATTTCCTTCTCTATGGCATCCATCCGCTCTGTGAACACCCTCGATGTCTCTGCCAACGACTCCTCGTCTATCCTCACACCGCTGCGTTCCATCCTCGCCAACACTGGCAACAGAGGCATTTCCACCTCCTCAAACAGTTTCCTCATTCCTTTCTCGTCCAACTCCTTCCCAAGTATATTCGCCAACTTCAGCGTAACATCTGCATCTTCAGCAGCGTAGTCGACAATCTCTTTGGGCTCTAACTCGCTCATGCACCTCTGTTTCTTTCCGCTCCCAATCAACTCATCTATATGTATGGTCTTGTATTTCAGATACACCTCCGCCAAATAATCCATGTTATGCCTCAATTCGGGGTAGAGTAGATAGTGGGCAACCATCGTGTCAAAAATCTTCCCTTTCAGTTCGATGCCGTAGTTTGCCAGCACCATCATATCATATTTTATGTTCTGCCCAATCTTCACGATTTTCTCCGACTCATACACTTCCTTGAATTTTTCCACCACTCTCAACGCTCTCTCAAATTCCTCCCCCTCCCATTTCTCATGTTGTGGCACAGGAATGTAAAATGCCTCTCCTTCTTCGATGGAAAAACTCAAACCGACCAATTTTGCGGACATTGCGTCAATGGATGTCGTTTCCGTGTCTAAACTACAAAACTCAGAAGTCAAGATTTTTGCAGCCAATTTCTCCATTTCTTCCTCCGAATCAACAAGTTGGTAGTTGTGCGGCGTGTTCGTCAAGTCGCTGAGATTTGAATAAAATAAATCACCCGTCATCTCGGTCGCATTTTTCGCCTTCTCATCGCTGTTGGAAATGGCGGTTTTTTCCTCCGATGCACCTCCACCGAACAAATCGCCACCAAAGAGGTCGAGTTGTCCGTTGTTGGCAGATTTTCGTGCAGGGTGGGGTGGGGGAGTGTTTTTGTTCACATCGCCATTGCCACCATTGCCGAATTTCTTCCGCAGCATTGTCCGAAACTCCAACCTTTCGAAAATCTCTTTCAGTTTCTCCTCATCCATCGGTTTGCGTTCCAAACTCTCAAGGTCGAGCGTTATTGGCACGTCAGTTTTTATCTCTGCAAGAAATCTCGACATCTTTATGTCTTCGGCATGCTCCTCCACCTTCTTCTTCATCGCCCCCTTCAGTTTGTCGGTGTTTGCCAAGAGTCCTTCAACGCTGCCAAACTCATTTATCAACTTCACCGCTGTCTTCTCTCCCACACCCGGACAACCCTGATAGTTGTCGGAAGAGTCGCCCATCAGTCCCAAGAGGTCAATCACCTGCTCCACCTTGCTTATGCCATATTTCTCCAGCACCTCCTTCTCTCCCAATATGTCAAATCCCCCATCAAATCGTGGTTTATACATCTTCACATTCTCCGATACCAACTGCCCATAATCCTTGTCGGGAGTCATCATATAAGTGTCAATTTCCCCGATGGATTGGCTCTGTTTTGCCAATGTGCCTATCACATCGTCTGCCTCATATCCTGCCACCTCAAGGACAGGTATTCTGTAAGCCTCCAACAACTCCTTTATTATCGGCACAGCAAAACGTATTCCCTCTGGAGTTTCCTCTCTTTGTGCCTTATATTCGGGGAATATCTCATGGCGGAACGTTCCGCCATGAGGGTCAAAAGCAACCCCGATATAGTCAGGATTTTCCTTCGTCAATATCTCCTCCAAAGTGTTCACAAACCCTAACACAGCCGACGTATTTTCGCCCTTACTATTGATGCGAGGACTCTTTATAAAACCATAATACGCCCTGTATATCAAAGCGTAAGCGTCAAGAAGAAACAGTTTTTTCATGTCTTTTTCGATTTTGTGTGTAAACTTACAAAAAATAATTGGGAAAAACCTTAACTTTGCACCTGAATTTTCAAAAGTATGGACGCTTTACAACAAATACGCCAGCCAATCACTGCCGAGATGGAGCAATACAAGCAAGTGTTTGATTCCTATCTCGTACACTCCAACCCCATTCTTCGTGAGGTTCTTGCGTGGATTGGACGAAGAAAAGGCAAGATGATGCGTCCTATGCTCACTATCCTCACAGCGAAGATGCTTTGCGACGAAGTGCCAGAAAATGCCATCTACACCGCTGCCACATTCGAGTTTTTCCACACCGCCAGTCTTGTGCATGACGACATTGTAGACGAGAGCGATGAACGCCGTGGACAAAAGTCCATCAATAGTGCCTATGGCAACCAAGTGGCAGTATTAGTCGGCGACTTCCTTCTCGCCAATTCACTTCTCTGTGCTGCAAAAACAGGTTCATCCCGACTGATAGAACTTGTCTCCAACGCAGCCCAAGACCTTGCCAGCGGAGAACTCCTCCAACTCGACAATGTCCGCAACAGCGTAATCACCGAAGACATATACTTTGACATCATCCGCAACAAAACGGCAGCCCTCTTCTCTGCCTGCACAGAAGGCGGCGCAATGACGGTTTCATCGGACAAAATGACCCTTGAAACCCTGAAAACCATCGGTGAATACATCGGCATCTGCTTCCAAATTCGCGATGACATCTTCGACTACGACAACACACTCTCCATCGGCAAACCAACAGGCAACGACATGAAGGAAGGCAAACTGACCCTCCCCGTCATCCACGCCCTCCTCACCACCCAAAACGAGGAAATGTTCTCACTTGCCCACCATGTCAAAGACGGCACAGCCACCCAAGATATGATTGACACCCTCGTATCTTTCACTAAACAAAACGGCGGCATCGACTACGCCATAGAGGTAATGAACACATACGCTGAAAAAGCAAAATCCCTTCTCTCATATTTCCCTTCCTCCCCATCCAAGCAATCTCTCCTCGCCTACATTGACTATGTAGTCAACCGCAACATCTAACTCCAATATCCTTCACCAACAACCAATCTCATCCTTCGCTAACAACCTCAATGGTGGTGTGACTCACATCGATGTCGAGGTGTGAGTCACACCTCTGAAGCGGTCTGACTCACACCGTTTTTTAGGCAAATAGCACCTCTCAAATGTAGTAAAAGAAAACCCCTTACGGAAGATGTTCCTTTTCGTAAGGGACAGGTCTTATTTCGTATCTCAAGCGATGCCTGCACAAATAAATTCCCATTTATTTTGCCATTTATAAAAAAAGAACTATTTTTGTATCTCAAACCTCAAAATCTATTGCCTATGATATAAAAACGAACAAAAGACATATAGGGAAAAAGCGTTAGCTTATATTCTTGCTTCTGAAAATCGGCAAAATTAGAAGAAGCTGTCAAGAGTTAAAGCCAATGCTCACGCCTTTCGGCGTGGGCTTTATACTCAGATATGACAGCATAGGTGTTTGCCGATACCTCAGAAGCGTAGATGAAGTGATATAGTCCGCGCTTTTTTGTTCAACAAATTATGTATAGGCAAATTTATTTTTTATGTCAGAAATAACAATTCAACAATATAAGCCGTCAGAAGTTATCGCCATATTTAATGATATTTTATCGCGACAGAATGTTCAAACAGGAGGAAAACTTGTATGTATTCGTGGTATTTATATAGCAAAACCTGCAAATCTTCAATGGGCTTATTGCTATGATATCTTGCACGATGAAACAACACAAGATGAATTAACAATCTGTGTGACACATAAACAGAGAGAAAATTTAACAAATGGAAATCTTGTAGATGTTTTTGGTACGCTTGGTCGGAAAATCACAAACAAATCTCAAATACAACTTCAACTAAATGTTTCTCGTGTAGATATAATAAAGAATCTTGTAATCGATGAAATAGAGGTTAAACGTATTGAAATAAGGCATCAAAAAACGACTAAAGGTTTCCAAAATGTTGATGCTATTTTGGAACAAATTCTTTATAAAGATGAGCGTCCACATATCGCACTAATTTTTGCTGCTACATCTATAACTCTTGCGGATTTTACTGCTGGTATAAATGCGGGAAAAAGTGCTATTGATTTTAAGGAATATCGTGTTAGTTTTGCTAATCCGGTTGAATTGTCTAATTGTCTTAGAAGGGTAGATGCAATGCAATATAGTACGATTGCCCTTGTTAGAGGTGGGGTAAATAGTACGGATAGTTTAGATGATCCAATAGTGCTTGAAACTATTGTTTCTCTGAAAACACCTATAATATCTGCCATTGGTCATGTAGAAGAAAAATTATTCATTAAACAGATTGTTGATAAAGTTGTTTCTACACCTAATGGGTTAGGACAGTATTTTTCAGAACTTGTAGAAACGATATCGGAAAAGAAAACAAAGTCGCGTGCCTTTCTTACAGAACAGATTAAGAGGCAGTTTCAGCAACAACTTGAATCAGGACAGAAACAAAATAAAGAACTACAAGAAAAGTTATCCAAATTCAATGAAACCCAGATAAAACTTCAAGAGCAACTGAAAAAACAGCAAGATGATTCAAACAAACGAATCTCTGAATTAACGGTGAGTATTAAAAAAATGCAAGAAACAAATGCTAATCTCCAAAAATCATTATCTCAATTAACGGTACAACATACAAAAACAACAAAAGAAATAGCCATAGCCCAAAGCCGTACAATAGAATTAGAGAATTTACTCAATGATACAAAAAATAAAGAAAAAAAGTATAAATGGTATATCATACTGCTTGCTGTATCCTTAGTTATTGTTATCTTATTTGTGTTTTATTTTTATAATAAATATGGTTATTTAATTTAATATGAGTTATTATAACGATTCTGCATATTGATGAGCAATTCTGGTGTGATGCCCAATGCTGCCTCCATCATCAAAGCAAAATCAGTGGAGATGGGGCGTTTACCATTCAGAATTTCATTCAGTTGTGTATAAGGAACACCTGCCGATTCCGCAAACTTCTTTTGCGAAATGCTCCTGCTTTTTATTTCTTCTTTCAAAACATCGCCAGGATGTGTGGGTAATCTCTTTATTGTTTCCATTTCTTAGAAAAATTTGACCTCTTTTCCTTCTATTTCCGACAGCAATTTATTAGCGAGGGAACTTGTGCCGAGGCGTAGCCATTGGTTGGTCAGCCATTTCTCGCCAAGCACCTCTTTGACTATGGTGTAGTAGGATAGGGCATCGTTGACGGTTTTCATTCCTCCTGCGGGTTTGAAACCGATTTGGATACCTGTCTTTTCGTGGTATTCCTTGATTGCTTGGCACATTACGAAGGTGGCTTCTGGAGTGGCGGCAGGTTCGAGTTTCCCTGTGGAGGTTTTGATGTAGTCTGCCCCTGCGTGCATCGCTAAAAGACTGGCTTTCTTGATATTGGAGGAGGTTTTGAGGCAGCCTGTTTCGAGGATTGCTTTCAGTTTCTTGTCTCCACAAACGGCTTTGATTTCAGCGATTTCATCGCACATTCCTTCGTAGTCGCCCGATAGGAATTTGCCTACGGGAATAACCATGTCTATCTCTGTTGCACCATCTTTCAAGGCGAGGGCTGTTTCTGCCACCTTTACCTCTATGAATGACTGGCTCGATGGGAAACATCCTGATACACAAGCGATTTCCACCTCATCATTCTCTAATGTATCGTGGCATATCTTGGCGAAGTTCGGGTATACGCATACGGTAGCGACATGCCCTAATTCTGGATAGACATCATCGAATTTGTTTACTTTTTCCACGAATTTCAGCACGCTATCCTCGCTGTCGGTAGTCTGTAACGTGGTGAGTTCCACGCTGTTAAGCAAGAACATTTTTACCTCTCTTGTATTGTTCTCTTGCAAGTGGTTCTTCAGCAGGTTTTCCACCTCGCTCTTTACTAGCTCGTCGTCAATATCGGTGTTGTATTGACTAAGAATTTTCTCATACTTGTTGTCGTCCATTGTTTGCTCCTTATTATTTGATTTATAGATTATTCCTTGTTTTTAGTGTCCATACATATTGTTACTGGCCCATTGTTCAGCAGTTCCACTTTCATGTCTGCACCGAACTCTCCGGTCTTCACTTCACGCCCCATATTCTCCGATAAAACCGTACAAAATCGCTCATAGAGAGGTATTGTAATCTCATGACTACCTGCCCTCAGATATGACGGTCTATTTCCTTTCTTATAACTCGCCCACAGCGTGAATTGGCTGACAACCAACACTTCTCCGCCCACATCCATAATAGACTTGTTCATCACTCCGTTTTCATCGTCAAACACTCGCAAGCCGCATATCTTCTTCGCCAACCATTGTATATCTTCCTCAGTATCAGCGTTTTCGCATCCGAGCAACACTAAATATCCATGCCCGATGCTGGACTTTACCTGTCCGTCGATTGTGACCGATGCTCTTGACACCCTTTGTATTACAGTTCTCATATCTCTTTTTATAATGTAACAAAATCATTTAACTTTCTGAAAATGCGTTAATTATCACCTTTGCCTTTGCTGCACCAACCACGGCTGTAAGTTCCTCTAAACCAGCCTCTTTGATGCGTTTGAGACTCTTGAACTTCTTGAGTAGCAGGGTCTTAGTAGCCTTGCCCACGCCTTTTATATGGTCTAATTCCGATTCTGTGGTATGCTTTGCTCGTTTGTTCTTGTGGAATGTGATGGCGAAGCGATGCACTTCGTCCTGTATCTGCGTGAGCAACTTGAAAAGTGGGCTGTCCATTTCTACGCCAACCACCTTTTGAGGAAAGCCAAAAAGGAGTTCGTTTGTGCGGTGATGACGGTCTTTGGCAAGTCCTGCGATGGGGATATTGAGGTTCAGTTGGTCTTCAATCACCTTGCGAACCACCTCCATTTGTCCCTTTCCGCCGTCCGTAATGATGAGGTCGGGTAGGGGAGTGTCTTCCGCTATTGCCCTGCTGTATTTTCTATATACAACCTCGCTCATTGAGGCGTAGTCGTCGGGACCAATAACGGTTTTGATGTTATATTTCCTGTAGTCGCTTTTAGATTTCTTTCCACCGATGAATACGACACACCCTGCTACTGCATCCTGTCCCATAATGTTAGAATTGTCGAAACATTCTATTCTCATTGGCAGTTTGTCAAGTTTCAATTTGCGTTGCAACTCTTTTAGAATGTTGATGTTTCGCTGGTCGGGATTGAGCCTCTCCGCTCGTTTCAGTGCATCAATGCGGTATTGGCGGACATTTGCCTCTGAAAGGAATAGGAGTTTCTTCTTATCTCCTGCCTTTGGCACGATGAATTGTGCATCTTTCATTGTGAAATCAAGGTCAAAGGGAACAACAATCTCTTTTGATTTGCTTCCGTATTGTTCCCTCATTCCAACGATGGCAAGGGATAGTATTTCCTCCTTTGTTTCGTCAAGTTTCTTCTTGTATTCGTTGGTGAATACCTGCGTTATGCAGCCATTGACGACGTGCATATAGTTTACATACGCCTTGTTTTCGTCGTCTTCTATGCTGAAGACATCAATGTTTTGGTTTGTGCTGGTTATTACACGGCTTCTGCTGTCAAAATCCTTTGCCAATAGGTATCTTTTCTTTACTGCCTCCGCCTCAAGAAATCGCTCTTGTTCCGCCAGTTCCTGCATTTCTTCTTGGAGGCGATTGCAGAGATTGCGTGTGTTACCGCTCAGAATTTCTTTCACTTCTTCTATTTGCTTCATGTAATCCGCCCGACTTTGTAGCCCAATACAAGGTGCTTTGCATTTGCCTATTTCATAATAAAGGCAACTCTTTAGTTTCTTCTGCTCTATTTTCTCCTCTGTTATAGGTGTATGGCACAGTCTTACTTGGTAGAGTTTGTCGATGAGTTCAAGCATTGCGTTCAGAGTGCCTTGATGGCTAAATGGCCCGTAGTATGTGCCTAACTTCTTATCTATGTTTCGGGTCTTTATTACCCGTGGCAGATACTCATTCGTGATGCACACGGAAGGGTAGGTCTTGCCGTCTTTCAGCAGAATGTTGTAGAATGGCTGATGCTCTTTTATAAGATTGTTCTCTTGGATAAGGGCATCTTCGTCAGTCGGGACAACAATGTATTTTATGTCCTGAATCTTGCTGACGAGAATCTGCGTTTTCCTGTTCTTCGGAGAATTGTTGAAATAGGAACTGACACGCCGTTTCAGGTTCTTTGCCTTACCCACATAGATAATTCTGCCATCCTTGTCAAGATATTGATAGCATCCCGGCTCTTCGGTTAGGCTGTTAACTATAACCTTAAGCCTTTGTGAGCGTTCTTCGTCTTTTGTCATTCCTTTTAATGTTCCACGTGAAACAAAACCACTCTAACTGACGTATAATCAAATAGAAATGAAACAAGAAGACATTAAACGGAAAGCAACGTGGTCACCTCTATGCCGTCGCCGATAGCCTCACGCCCCTGCAATCCCTCGTCTCTAATTTCTATGACAAAGTTCATATAGCATTTCTTTGGGTTGAACTTCTTGACGAGATTCCATGCTGCAATGACGGTTCCTCCTGTAGCGAGGAGGTCGTCGTGTATGAGGACAACATCGTTTTCGTCGATTGCGTCGACGTGTATCTCGATGGTGTCTGTTCCGTATTCTTTAGCATACGACTCCTTGATTGTCTGGTAGGGTAGTTTGCCGGGCTTACGTGCCATAATGAAGCCTGCTCCGAGTCGTCGGGCGAGGATTGCGCCCATGACATAGCCGCGAGTCTCCAATCCTACAATCTTTGTGATGCCTTTGTCTTTGTAGAGTTCATAGAGTTCCTCCTCCATTATTTCAAGTGCCTTGGCGTCTTTGAACAGTGTGGTTACATCGCGGAAATTGATGCCCGGCTGTGGAAAATCGGGTATACTGCGCAAGTGGTCTAATAGATATTGATTGTTCATGTTGTTGTTTGTTTATTGGGTGTTTGTATGAATAATGTCTGCTAAGTGTCTGTTTTAGTTGCTATTACAGCGGTTTTGTTTCACGTGGAACAATTTGGCGGTTCATCGTCCCATAAGGACAAGCATAATGTTTATGTCTGAAGGGGAAACGCCGGGGATGCGGGATGCCTGCGCCAAAGTTGTTGGCTGAATGGCTTGTAGTTTCTGGCGTGCCTCGATGGATATTTGGGTCATATTGGGATAGTCAAACTTCCCAGCAATCTTGATGTTCTCGAGGCGTATCATCTTGTCCGCCATCTGCTGTTCGCGGTAGATGTAACCCTTGTACTTTATCTGAATTTCTGCCGCCTCGATGATTTCTTCTCTGCGCACATCTCCTGCAATGATGCGGTCAAGTTCCTTGCTGAAAGGCTCTATATGTGGCGCAATGTTAGTGATGTTTATTTGTGGTCGCCCAAGCAGTTCTTCCAATTTGCAGCCTTGGCGGAGTGGGGTAGTACCGAGACTTTCGAGGGCAGAATTGATGAGTGCTGGTTTGAGGGAGAAGTTAGTAACAAATTCGATAATGGCATCACGTTTCTCCCTCTTAGTCTGCATCAACAGGTAGCGCTCTTCGGTAGCAAGACCGAGGCGGTAACTCCGTTCCGTCAGACGCATATCGGCATCATCTTGTCGAAGGAGAATACGATATTCGGCACGAGATGTGAACATTCGGTATGGTTCGTCCACACCTTTGGTTACGAGATCGTCTATGAGAACACCTATATATGCTTCGTTTCTTTGCAAAGTAAAAGACTCTCCGTCGTTGAGCGGAGCGGACTTGCTTTCGCCGTTGGAATGTGGATTTTGGAAGTTGATAACACTGCTATTTATAGCAGCATTTATGCCTGCAATTATGCCTTGCCCTGCCGCCTCCTCATATCCTGTTGTGCCGTTCACTTGTCCTGCAAAGAACAGATTGTTTATTACTTTGGATTCGAGCGAATGAGTCAACTGAGTAGGGTCAAAGAAATCATACTCGATGGCATATCCCGGTCGGTATATTTCCAGATTACGGAACGCAGGGATTTTGCGAAGCGCAGAGAGTTGTATGTCAAGTGGAAGGGAAGAAGAAAAGCCATTCAGATACATCTCATTTGTGTTTTCCCCTTCAGGTTCAAGAAACAGCAGATGCTCGTCCTTGTCGGGGAACGTGTGCAGTTTCGTCTCTATGCTCGGACAGTAGCGAGGTCCGATGCTCTGAATTTGCCCGTTGTAAAGCGGAGAGTCGGCAAAGCCCGACCGCAGCACATCATGCACCTCCGTGTTAGTGTAGCACATCCAGCACGGTATGTTATTCCGTTCCTCCACAGCCACCCTTTCCGTTGGCAGATACGAAAACTTATGAAAATCGTGGTCGCCATCCTGCATCTCCATCAGCGAAAAATCCACGCTTCTCCTGTCTATGCGTACAGGCGTGCCAGTCTTCATTCGTCCAGCACGGATGCCATGTTTCGTTATCGATTCCGTCAGTTCCAACGATGCCGCCTCAGCACATCTTCCTCCGGGGATTTTCACTCTACCGATGTGCATCAGCCCATTCAGAAACGTGCCCGCAGTGATAACTACACACTTGGCACGAAATTCAGCACCGTAGTATGTACTTACACCCACAACCCTCTGATTATCAACCAATAACTCTCTCACTTGGTCTTGCCAGATATTCAGATTAGGCGTGTTCTCCAGTATCTCCCTCCACGCCCAAATAAACTTCGCACGGTCGCATTGAGCGCGTGGACTCCACACCGCAGGGCCTTTCGAGAGGTTCAGCATTCTGAATTGCAGGCTGCAACGGTCAGTCACAATGCCCGTATGTCCGCCCAGCGCATCAATCTCACGCACAATCTGTCCTTTGGCAATGCCACCAATGGCCGGATTGCACGACATCTGCGCAATCTTGTTCATGTCCATTGTTATGAGGCATGTCTTTGCACCAAGTTTCGCCGCTGCAGCTGCTGCCTCACATCCTGCATGGCCAGCACCCACCACAACGACATCATAGTTGAAAACCATCTGTCTTATCCTATAAATTTATGCAAAGATAATAGAAAAAAGTAAAAGATGTGGCATAAACTCTTCAAAAACGACAGATACCACCTTTTGCTCCAACCGAATAACCATCCTTGACGCCACACGAAAAAGAGGAATAACTGTCATTTTTGACAACGGCTGACCTCTGAAACGCCCTGCCGTTCACGATTACAATAGTCAGCCGT